>CAVAPI010000053.1:0-16365 GCA_963590445.1 Lachnospiraceae bacterium
TGTATCGGCATACAGCGAGGCTTGTTTTTTATAATTCAGGGTTTTGACACACCCGCTGATTTTTTATTCCTCGCAACTCCTTTGCTTCCTGACAGATAAGATCAAACACTTTGTTTGCAGTCCGAAGCCAAACGCTCCCGTTTTGGCTAAGCGTTGGCATTATGAGAAGTTGTACAGTAAGAACTGCAAGCAAAAGCGGCTACATTCCAAACAAATTCCGAACGAACTACCGGTTTATTTCACAAATATCTTTCTGCCATTTACAATGTTGAATCCACGGTGTACGCCCGTTTGTCTAACACCTTGCAGATTGTATATTATGTTAGCTTTATCTTCGTTAATCCGAATGCCTTCTATTGCATCTACTTGATAATCCTTGTTTGTCTCATGCGTGGCATCTATATTGCCAGAACCAGAGTTATACCAATACCAGTAATGGAAAGTCTGCAAGGGGGCATTCTCTATCCCGACATCTGACTTAGAGAATGTCGTTAACCCCTGACTGAGGATAATCAGATTACCGTCATATCTTCCAAAATAATCAGAAGTCGGGTTGGAGTTCTTGAATGTCGGATCGACAGGAACCCATCCGTAATTCTCATCGTAGAAATCCGGCCATACGTGGTAACCGCCATTCACCCACACCCCATATTATGGCGAGCAGGAATACCTTTATACCTCATCAGGTTGACAAACAGCGTAGTAAAAATCGCCACATTCGCCACCTCCAGACTTCAGAATGTCAGATAAAGCACGCCAACTACCGTTGATATATTTATAATGTGATGCCACATACTCATAGCAGTGCCTGGCATAGTCCACAGCATCGCTTGATTCGCTCCACAGTTGGTCGCCAATACTTCTTATTGTTTGGTTCTCTGTGTCAATATAGGTACCATCACTGCCAAGATATTCTTTGGGGTCAACGCCTGTGACAACATTCTTTCCTGATTGGCTATCGAAGTCAATTCTAACAGACTTACTCTTATAGACAAAAGATTCCATCATATCTTTTCCAGTACCTTCAAATCCCCCATCATAGAACAGCACCTTTTGGGCTTCGCTTATGCCAATAACATCGCCACAGTTAACTTGAAGTGAGCTTATCTCCTGATATTCGTTTGTCACGGGCACAGGAAGCAGTGCAACCAGTCTGACACCACCCATATTGCCTGTTTTGGTAAATGAAACTTTGTTGGTAAAGCCAATCTCACCCTGAGCATAGGAAGCCAAAGAAAACAAGTATAATATAAAGGCAAAAGAAAAATCCTTCATGATCGTATTAATTGGATTAGTATGTATCTATTGGTTATATACTGCGCTCCGCCCAGTCGCCACGGTCAAGGTTGCGGTAGCCTATGGCCTCGGCCAGATGACGGGTGTCCACGGTTCCGCTGCCCTCAATGTCGGCTATGGTGCGCGCCACCTTGAGTATCCGGCTGTACGCACGGGCGCTCAGGCTCAGCCTGTCCATTGCCATACGCAGCAGATCCAGTCCCCCGGCCGACGGTTCGGCGTACTGGTGAATCATGCGTTCGGTCATCTGGGCGTTGCAGTGCACGCCCTTTACGCCCTCGTAACGCTGCTCCTGCCTGTGGCGGGCGGCTATCACGCGCTGGCGGATGGCGGCACTCGGCTCGCCGGGGGCTGCCTTTGAAATGTCGTTGAACGGCACCGGCGTTATCTCAACCTGCAGGTCTATGCGGTCAAGCAGGGGGCCTGAGATGCGGTTCATGTAGCGTTGTATCTGTCCGGGCGAGCACACGCACTTGTGGGTCGGGTCGCCGTAGTAGCCGCAAGGGCAGGGATTCATGCTCGCAACGAACATGAACGAGCACGGATACTGTACGGAATACTTGGCGCGGGAGATGGTTATCGTGCGGTCTTCGAGCGGCTGGCGCATCACTTCGAGCACACTGCGGTTGAATTCCGGCAGCTCGTCGCAGAACAACACGCCGTTGTGGGCAAGCGAAATCTCGCCCGGCTGCGGACAGTTGCCCCCTCCCACGAGTGCGACCGGGGATATTGTGTGGTGTGGAGCGCGGAACGGGCGCTGGGAAATGAGCGATGTGTCACGGCTGAGTTTGCCCGCCACGCTGTGTATCTGGGTGGTTTCGAGACTCTCGGCGAGCGACAGCGGCGGAAGAATGGACGGCAGGCGCTTGGCCATCATCGACTTTCCGCTGCCCGGCGGGCCTATCATTATCAGGTTGTGGCCTCCTGCGGCCGCCACTTCGAGCGCACGCTTGACGCTTTCCTGCCCCCTGACGTCTGCAAAGTCAAAGTCGAAGTTGCTCTGCTGGTCGTAAAACTCCTTGCGGGTGTCTATCCGGTAAGGCTCATAAGGACGGGTGCCGTTGAAGAAGTTGACCACATCCATCAGCGTTTCCATGCCATAGACATCTATATTGTTGACCACCGCTGCCTCGCGGACGTTCTGTTGAGGCACGATAAGCCCCTTGAAGTGCTCGGCACGCGCGCGGATGGCTATGGGCAATGCGCCGCGCACAGGCTGCAAACGCCCGTCAAGGCCCAGCTCACCAATCATCATGTAGCGGTCAAGCATATCGGTTCCCATCTTCCCGTCGGCCGCCAAGACGGCAATAGCCAGCGGAAGGTCGTAGGCAGAGCCTTCCTTGCGGATGTCAGCCGGTGCCATATTGATGGTTATGTCGGCCACTGGAAACTTGTAGCCGTTGTTCTGAAGGGCGGAAACGATACGGTCGTGGCTCTCGCGGACGGCATTGTCGGGCAGTCCGGTGATGTGATACATCACGCCTCTGGCCATGCTGACCTCCACCATGACCACGGTTGCCTCCAGTCCGTTGACGGCTGCGCAGTACGTTTTGACTAACATGGTTTCAAGAATAAGTTAGGAAAGAATTGCAGGAAGGCCGCCTTGCGGCATCACTTCAGCAGCTCTTCAACCTTGTCGGTAAGGTTTTGCTGCCGCAAGTCGCGCGCCAAGACCTTGCCGTTGCGGTCGAAAACGACAGAAGACGGCACCCTGCCGATGCCCAAACGGGCCACCAAGGGCGACTGCCACATCTTTTCGTCGCACACCACCGGCCACTTCACGGAGTCTCTCTCCATGACTTTCCGGCAGTCGTCCGCCCGTCCGTCAAGGCAAATGCCCAAGACAGCGATGTCGTCGCCATGCTTCTTCTTCAGTTTCGCAACGGTTCTCTGGAGGTTTTGGCTGTCGTAGCTCCACGAAGCCCACACGTTTATGATGTTCACCTTGGCCTTCAGACTGATGTTACCGGCCTGTTTGCCGTTGGTATCGAGGGCGGAAAAGCTGGGTATCCTGCCGCCTACCGGTGCTTTACCGAGCACGTCAAGACGCTTTTTCAGGGCAGTCAGCCACCCGTTGTCGGGCATTTTCTCTATCATAAAGGCCAGGAGAGACACCGCTTTCGGGTAATCCGGACGTTCCGAACGGATGAAATACTTCTGCAAAAGGTACAGGCTGACAGGCGAATCGGGATGTTCCTTGATGAATTTCCCGGCGGCTTCGGTCTCCTCCGGCGGCGACATACGGTTGGCGCTCTGGCGGAATTTGGTCATCAACTCGTTGTCTTTCGTGCCCTTAATCTCCATTTCCTTCAGGTGGGAAGCATCGCCTGAGATGCTCACCTTGGCTCCCGACTCGCCGAAAACGGCCTGTTCGGAGAAGTTCGGAAACAGGATTATGAACGTTGCCTTGCCCTCTAACGGGACGACATACGAGAACCTGCCGTCGCTAACCTTGATGGTGTCGAGTCCTCTGGAGGGCAGTTCGGAACTGTAAACATAGAACTCACCGCTGTTAAGGTTGCGGAAACGCCCCTCTATCTTGAACTGTCCGCTTCGCGTACCGCACGAAAAAAGGAACGGAAGCGTCAGGAGAAAGAAGCAAAGCGATGCTATAGAAGCTCCAAACGAAGCAATAGCAGTACGAAACGACAAACGGGGGATGGGAAACGCGGCTCCCGGCATTTGCAGCCGACCAGGCCGCACACCGGCAATGCCGCCGGCGAGTCTTGCGACTGCGCCCTTGGCACGCCCCGTTGTCCATCCCCCATTCATCATTCAGTCTGTTTCCCTGCGCTAAATCACTTGCTTACCTTCGACAGTTCGAGGTCTTCGGCAGCATACTTGGCGTAAGAAGAGTCCTTGCTTATGGCTTTGCGCAGTGCAGTTGCAGCCTCGGCGTTGTCACCCTGGCGTGCTGCGAGCACTGCCTTGAGGTATTCGGTAGTGGCATCGGCCGACTGGATGTTTCCAAGAGTCTTGGCTGCGGCTGCATAGTTCTTGTTCATTATCTGCGCAAGGGCGGCACTGTTGCTGTTAATCTCGGAGAAATCCTGCTCAGCCTGTGCATATTTGCCCTGTGCGAGGTGCAGATTGCCCAGCACTTCGGCCACTCCGTTGGCATCACCGGCCTTTGCAATGTAGTTCTCTGCCGTATTCACATCACCTGACTGGAGCGCGAGCAGACCCAAGTTGGCGTTTGCCTCACCGCTCTTGCCGTCTATGGCGAGCGCTTTCTGTGCATATTGCTTTGCAGAGGCATAGTTTCCCTTGGCATACTCTATGGTTGCTATGTTGTTATAGGCGCGGCAGTCGTTGGGATACACCTCTGTGGTCTTCTTATATACGGCTTCTGCCTCATCTGCATTGTCGGTCAGCGTCGCTGCATAGAGCATTTCCTCAACGCTGAGCTTCGATGCATCAGCCTTAAGCTGCTCGTTTATCTGGTCGTCATCGCGGCCTATCACCTCATAGTTGATGGTCAGGCGCGAACGACGCAGCTGCGGAAGGATGCCGTCGGCCAACTCGCGGAAGGCAGAGCTAAGGTTCTTGATCTGCTGCTCGCGCTCTTCCGGGTCCTTATACATCGAGAGGACGCGCAGAATGACATCCTTGTCCTGTATGTCCGATGCCTTTACCAGTTCCTGGAAGCCCTCCCAGTCCTGGGCGGTGTACTTTGCTTCCACCGCAGCCCCGGTGTTTTTGGTCTGCTTCAGTTGCTGATCCACATACTTTTCGGTGTTGGTCTTGCGCTGGCTTGCCAGCTTTTCGTTCAGTTTCTCGCCGCCATCGGGTGAGGCAAACGACGCTATTTCAACCGCAGTGAGGTTCAATCCCTCCTTGTCTGCATTGATTCTCTTGAGCAAGTCAACGAATTCCGTCACCGAATTGTTCTTCAGCTCACTCTTACGCAGCGTTGCCTGCTGTATAAGGAACTTGATGCTGGCCTCTTGCTTCTGCTCTGTCACACGCTGGAACGCGTCCGGGGCGATGCAAGCCTGTGCACTTGTCACTGTTCGTCCGGCCAGTTCCGATGTGGCAATCACGCCGTCAGCCACCTTCACTGCCGGCACTTCCTTCTGCTTCTTGCCCACTTTAGCGTCGAAAGTGAGGTAAAGCTCGCTCTTGTGCATGTCGGGCACGTACTTGAAGTTGCTCTTCATCGTGTAGTGACCGCCCGTCAGATAGGATATAGTCTGGTCGTTCCCTTCCACTTTCTCGCCCTGGAACGTTGCGCTTGTGCCGCGTGCCACCTGTCCGTTGGCGTAGCGAAGCTCGGGAGTGACCGTGACAACGGCCTTTTTCTTCATGTATTTCTCCGGGAACATGCCGTTTATCGTGGCAGAAACCTGTCCCGCATGAGACTCAAGAGGGTTGGGTGCGACACTGAAGTTGTCGGAAGAGAGTGTTCCCAGCTTGGAAGAGCAGGAAGAAAGCAGCAACACAGATGCCGCCGAAAGGAAGATTACGTTTCTCTTTTGCATTGTTGTATGTTATATTAGTATATATAATGTACGCGCGGAATAAAGGCTTCCGCCTTTTGTCTGCTATGCAAAGATAGTGATATAATGGTATTTGCACGTGCAACTGTACCATTTTTTATATATTGTTAATCTATTTACACCTGCGAAAGGCCGCATTGCCGCTCCGAAAGGCCGCCCAGACCTGACGGGAAGCGGACGCGCGGAAACAGCAAGCCCCGCCATTCGCTGCGGAATGACGGGGCTTGAGCATCCTTTCCCTGTGCTTCCTACATCCTTTCCGGCACTTCTATGCCGAGCAGAGCCATGCCGTTCTTTATCGTCTTGGCCACGTTGCGGGCTATGACGAGGCGCACAATCTTCTTGTCGGCGTCGCTTTCCTTCAGTATGCTGTAGTCGTGGTAGAACTGGTTGAACTCCTTGGTAAGCTCGTAGCAGTAGTTGGCTATGCCACTCGGCGAGTAGTCCTTGCCGGCCTGCTCAACGGCTGCGCCAAACTCGTTCATCTTCTGCACGAGCTCTATCTCCTTCTCGTTGAAATCCGCCTTGTCCGCGTCGAGCCTTTCGGGCATTTCCACCCCCTCGGCAGCCGCCTTGCGCAGGATGCTCCTTATCCTTGCGTGCGTATATTGTATGAACGGGCCTGTGTTACCGTTGAAGTCAATGCTCTCGGCGGGGTTGAACAGCATGTTCTTGCGTGCATCCACCTTCAGGATAAAGTACTTCAGCGCGCCCAAACCCACCATGCGGGCTATCTCATTGCGCTCACTTTCGGTCATGTCGTCGAACTTTCCAAGCTCCTCACTCGTGCGTTTGGCATCGGCTATCATGGCGCTTATCAGGTCGTCGGCATCCACTACCGTACCCTCACGGCTCTTCATCTTGCCGTTAGGAAGCTCAACCATGCCGTAAGAGAAGTGCACTAACTCCTTGCCCCACTTGAACCCAAGGCGGTCAAGCAGTATGGACAGCACCTGAAAATGGTAGTTCTGCTCGTTGCCGACCACATATATCATCTTGTCAATCGGGTAGTCCTTGAAGCGCATCTCGGCCGTTCCGATGTCCTGAGTCATATAGACGCTGGTGCCGTCCGAGCGCAACAGCAGCTTCTGGTCGAGCCCTTCGGCAGTCAAATCCGCCCACACGCTGTTGTCGGCATGGCGTTCGAAGAGACCTTTCTCCAGTCCTTCCTCCACCTTGGCCTTGCCTTTGAGGTAGGTGTCCGACTCATAATAGATCTTGTCAAAGCCCACTCCGAGTGCCTTATAGGTCTCGTCGAAGCCGGCATACACCCACTCGTTCATGCGTTTCCACAGGCTTCTCACCTCCGTATCGCCCTGTTCCCACTTCACGAGCATCTCGTGGGCTTCCTTAATCAGCGGTGCGTTTTCCTTGGCCTGCTTCTCTGCTTCCTCATCTGCCATGCCTTCGGCCTCATACTTGGCCTTCAGTTCCTTCACCTCCTCGCGATAGTGCTTGTCGAAGGCCACGTAGTAGTCGCCAATGAGGTGGTCTCCCTTCTTGCCGCTGCTCTCCGGGGTCTCGCCGTTGCCCCACTTGAGCCACGCGAGCATCGACTTGCAGATGTGTATGCCGCGGTCGTTCACAATATTGGTCTTCACTACGCGGTTGCCGTTGGCCTCCATAATCTGCGCAAGCGACCATCCGAGCAGGTTGTTGCGCACGTGTCCGAGGTGCAAAGGCTTGTTTGTGTTGGGCGAGGAGTACTCTATCATCACCAAAGGCGATGCGCCGGCGGCTTTCCTCTCACCGAACTTGGGGTCGGAGTCGATGTCTGCGAGCAGCGAAGCCCACGCCTTCTGCGCCACAACGAGGTTGAGAAAGCCCTTAACCACGTTGAACGAGGCCACGGCGCCGCAGTTTGCCGCGAGGTAGTCGCCCAGTTCCTGCGCAGTGTCCTCCGGCTTCTTCTTCGAAACCTTAAGGAAGGGGAACACCACGAGCGTGAGATTGCCCTCAAACTCGCGCTTTGTCTTTTGCAGCTGCACCGTCTTTTCCGGCACATCCTGCCCGTACAGAGTCTTCACTCCTGCCAATACGGATTTGGTTATCGTCGTTTCGATATTCATTCCTATGCCTTTATTATATTGTATATACCTTATTATATTATATATGGGCTGCAAAATTACAAAAAAAACGCCGAACGGCAACACAGTCCCGGCGTTTCCTTTGTCTTATATCCGCCCCCACATAAGGGTTTTGCTGACTTTTACCACAAAGCCTCCCTGCCGGCACCTCCCGAGTCCAGACTTGCGCGCACATTCAAGGCTTTGAATATCCTCGCCATAGTGGAAAAGGTGATGCCGCGCCCGCGTTCCAACCGTGAAATCTGCGCTTTCTGCACACCGACCCGCTCTCCGAGCTGCTCCTGTGCCAGGTTGCCTGCCTTGTGCGCCAGCCTTATGGCTTCACCAATCCGATATGCTTGCAGCGCATCTTCCACACTTTTCCCAAAGGCGTCGCGGCGCGGCTATCACAAGTGTTTCACTTTCTGTGTCCCAAAAGGCAAAAAGGCGGTAGGCAACCCTGCGGTAAAGAGTCCGTAACCCCCGTATCCCGTCCGAATCGTCCAGCCTCTTGAACAGTTCCCTGCTGATTTCGCCGTCCTTGACGCACCGGATACTGCAGGCAATCTTTTCCCCCGCTTCATACGGCAAGGCCTACAAGAACACCCGTGCGCCCTCTGCCAGGACCATATCGGGCCTGCTTCTAACCATATTCGGCTTAACTGCTGAAAGATACGGAAAGTTTCCTATACAGGAAACCCTGTCGGCGTTTATTAACCCTGCCTATTTGATATACTTGACCTTCCCTTCGTCTCTCGGTTTTGCCTGTGGCGTCTCGTCGGGATAGCCTATTGCGATGATGTAGTTTATCTTGTAGTCGTCGGGAATGCCGAGCTTTTCGACGTATGGCTTGGCCTCTTCCGATGTGGCAAGGAAGCGGACGGGGCCGCCAAGGCAGCAGGTGCCGAGTCCCAAAGACTGCGCCGCGAGTATCATATTGCCGCCCATAAGACCTGCATCCACGTCGCCTCCGCCCTTTTTAGGGGTGGCTATTACTATTATATTGGGCGCATTGCGGAACATATTCTTGAAGTTGGGGTCGCGGGACACCATGTCCGGGTTGGCTTTCTTGAACACTTCGGTCACGCCGCTTATCCATTCCTGATTCTCAACCACCCTTACCTGCCACTTCTGGGAGTTCATTCCGTTGGGCGCATTGATGCCGCACTTGGCCACAACGGCCAGTTTCTCGTGCTCAACCGGCTTGTCGAGATACTTTCTCACCGACCTCCGCTCCATAATAGTCTTTATCACGCTGTTCTCACTCGCCCCGTTCTGGGCGCAAGCCATGGCGGGCATCAGCGCCGCGACGGCCAGTACTGCCAATGTCTTCTTCATTTCTCTGTCGTTTATGGTTTGTAAAATACTGTGGTTCCGTGCTTCCGCTCCTGCCAGTGGCCGGCTTACGGGGTCATGCCGGCGGCCTTGCCCGCATTGTCTATCCGCTTCCTTATCTCGGCCATCTTCCTTAGCCTCACCATGTCGTATGTCCGGTCGTGGCTGTCAACGAAATTGAACAGCGAGAAGGCCTTTTCGAGGAGCGAGACCCGTTCGGGGGCTGACACCAGAGCCGTCTCGGCGTAGTACAACTCGGCGAGCATCTCCAACCGGGGCAGCCGTTCGGCAGGGCTGTACTGCTGCATTGTGCCCATTATGTCGTCCACCGATGCGGTGCGGTAGAACGCATAGGGTCCCACATACTGGCCGTACATCCGCTCCAGTTCGTCCCTGCGCTCCTTCAAGTCCTTGCGCTTCAGCAGTTCGAGAGCCTCGAAAAACTCCCTGACCAGCCGCATTATGTAGTCTCTCTCAAGCATTTGTCCCAAATGGTTTGCCTGCGCAAATATACGAAAAATCGGTTTAACGGCAAAGAAGCGGGTGCGCCATAACGCCCTACCCCGCCTTTTTGGCGGCAATGCGCCCGGCCGCATTTCACAAACCGCCCGTTTACGGCCAGGAAACGGCAGGGTTACAATCCGCAAACAGCCGGGTTAGGGGCCGTAAACGGGCGGTTTGCGAAATGCGGCTCCCCCACCCCGTCTTTCCGGCATGAGCGTTAATTTCTTATAAACCGCAAATGAATGGCAGGAAATTGTCGTATCTTTGCATAAGATAAGCTGCATTCGGACAAATGAAAGCAAGGTTTCTTTCCGACTGACCGCTTTGTTTTTGCATATAAAAACGGACTTGGAGCTTTCACGAGCAAAGCTCTCACACATTCAAAGACCTATGTCGTGCATTCTGAACATTGAGACAAGTACGGACGTGTGCTCGGTTGCCGTCAGCCAGGACGGCGCCTGCATATTCAATACCGAAGACTTCAGCGGCCCCAACCATGCGGTGAAGCTCGGTACATTCATCGATGAGGCGCTGTCGTTTGCCGACAGCCACGCAATACCCGTGGATGCAGTGGCCGTAAGCTGCGGCCCCGGCTCATACACAGGGCTGCGTATCGGGGTGTCGATGGCCAAGGGAGTGTGCTACGGGCTTGGCATACCGCTCATATCCGTGCCTACTCTGGAGCTTCTGTGCACCCCCGTGCTCCTCGGCAGCACCGCTTTGGAGGACGATGCGCTGCTCTGCCCCATGATAGACGCGCGCCGCATGGAGGTATATGCCGCCGTCTTCGACCGCGGACTGCATACCCTGCGCCCCACAACGGCCGACATAGTTGACGAAAGCACATATCTGGAGTGGCTCGACAGCCGCCCCATGTACTTTTTCGGCAACGGCGCCGACAAGTGCAAGGCCGTTCTCAACCACCCCAACGCCCGCTTCATGGACGGGATAAAGCCACTGGCCAAGTGGATGCAGCCCCTGGCGGAGCAAAGGATGGCCAGACAGCAGACGGAAGACGTGGCCTACTTCGTGCCGTTCTACCTGAAAGACTTCGTGGCAAAGGCACCCAAGAAACTCATATAGGCCGGACAACCCGGCGGAAGCGGCTTGACGCAACAGGCTGACACCGCATCACGAACAAAGAAACATAAAAGACATGGACATAAACGGACTGGACTACAACACGCAACGCGAACCACTGATAATGCCGGAGTACGGCCGGGAGATACAGAACATGGTGGACTACGCAACAACCATAGCCGACAGGAAGCAAAGACAGGCGTGCGCCGAGACCATAGTGAGGATGATGGAGGCGAAAACGCCCCAGATACGCGAAAACGAGAACTACCTGCAGACGCTGTGGGACCACCTTTATATAATAAGCCGCAAACAGCTCGACATCGAATGGCCGTTTGACGTGTCGGAAGCCGAGAAGATACAGACACGGCCCAAGCCGCTTGCACTGCCCAAAAAGGCCGAACACGTACACCTGCGCCACTACGGACGGCTGCTGGAAGAGGTGTTTGCAAAGCTCAAGGCCATGCCCGAAGGGCCGGAACGCGACGAGTTGGCAAGGCTAACGGCCAACCACATGAAGCGCGACCTGGCCACCTGGAGCCACGGATCGATGGATGACGAGAAGGTAGCCGACGACCTGGCGCGCTTCACCGACGGGAAAATACAGCTCGACCTCAGCACTTTCAAGTTTGAAAAGGTGGCCGTAGCCGACCCCACCGATACAGTAAGGCGGAAAAAGAGGAAGTGACAGGCACACTGCCGCACGGCACAACAGGCACAACCGCACGGCACAAGCGATACATCCGCATAATTCAAGCGACGAAACCGCAACATATCCGCAACACTACCACACCATAAAGAATACAGTACATGGCATCTTTCCTCATCGAAGGCGGACATCCGCTGAGCGGAACCATAACACCGCAGGGAGCAAAGAACGAGGCTCTTGAGGTGATATGCGCCTCTTTGCTCACCGCCGAAGAGGTGGTTATCAGAAACATACCCGACATCCGCGACATAAACAACCTCATCCTGCTGCTCAAGGACATAGGGGTTAAGGTGGAGAGACTGGCGCGTAACGACTACTCATTCCGCGCCGAAGACATCAAATTGGACTACCTTGAGAGTGACGGGTTTGTGCGTAAGTGCTCGTCACTGCGCGGCAGCGTGCTCATGATCGGTCCCCTTCTGGCGCGGTTCGGCAAGGCTGTGATAGCCAAACCGGGCGGCGACAAGATAGGAAGGCGGCGGATGGACACGCATTTCCTCGGTTTCAAGATGCTCGGGGCGCGGTTCCGCCACGTAGAAGAGCGCAATGTCTATGAGATAGCGGCCAGGAAACTCACCGGATGTTACATGCTTTTGGACGAAGCATCCATCACCGGCACTGCAAATATCATCATGTCGGCAGTCTTCGCACGGGGGACTACGACCATCTACAACGCCGCCTGCGAGCCTTACATACAGCAGTTGTGCCACCTGATCAACCGCATGGGCGGACGCATAAGCGGCATCGGGAGCAACCTTCTGACCATTGTAGGCGTTGAAAGCCTGCACGGAGCGGAGCACAAGGTGCTGCCCGACATGATCGAAGTAGGCTCTTTCATAGGCATGGCCGCCATGGTTGGCAACGGAATAAGGATAAAGGACGTGTCTCTGCGCAACCTCGGAATAATACCGGACGCCTTCCGGCGGCTCGGAGTGCGCATAGATGTGGAGGGCGACGACCTCGTTGTCCCCCAGCAAAGCCACCTGAACGTGGAGACATTCATCGACGGCACGATCATGACCCTGGCAGATGCACCGTGGCCGGGGCTGACTCCCGACCTCATATCGGTGCTTATAGTGGTGGCAACCCAGGCGCGCGGCAGCGTTCTCTTCCACCAAAAGATGTTCGAAAGCCGCCTGTTCTTCGTTGACAAGCTGATAGACATGGGCGCACAGATAATACTATGCGACCCCCACCGGGCGGTTGTCGTGGGCCATGACCACAAGATACGCCTGAGAGGAGGCCGCATGGCCAGTCCCGACATACGCGCCGGCATAGCGCTACTCATTGCCGCAATGAGCGCAAACGGCAACAGCCGCATCGACAACATAGAACAAATAGACCGCGGATACGAGGATATCGAGCGCCGGCTCAACGAGCTGGGGGCGAAGATACAGCGTATAGAATAGCCGGAAGCGCCGGCTGCACGGCCATACCGCACGGACTGCGCGCACAAACCGCCCGGTTACGCACAACAAACAGGCCGTTTAAGCACGGCAAACCGCACGTTTAAGCACAGCAAACCGCCGGGTTACGGAAAACAACCGCACGGACTGCGGACAGAACTACACCAGACAATGATAAAAGACGACGAGGTTTACAGGATTGGACGCTTGGGAAAGCCGCACGGAGTGGCCGGCGAGGTGACGCTACGCTTCGACGACGATGTGTTCGACCGCACGGACGCCGACTACATGGTGCTGGGTATCGACGGCATACTCGTGCCGTTCTTCATCGAAGAGTACCGCTTCCGCAGCAGCGAAACGGCTCTCGTGAAGTTCTGCGGCATCGACTCGCAGCAGCGCGCAGCCGAACTTACGGGGTGCGAAGTGTACTTCCCCCGAAGCCTCTCCGACAGTGACGGCGCGGATATGCCCCGCATGGAACTTGTGGGCTATTCGGTTGTCGATGACAAGTCGGGCAAGAGCATAGGCCGCATAACCGCTATCGACACGACAACGGCCAACACGCTGTTCGAACTCGGCAACGGAATGCTCGTGCCGGCACAGGACGAACTGGTCGTAGAGGCCGACAGGGAGTCGAAAACCATACGGATGCGGCTGCCGGAAGGCCTGGCCGACATCTGAAAACCAACTGACCGTAATGAAAAAGAAACAAATAGCCATACTCGGATCCACTGGCTCCATAGGCACACAGGCCCTCAAAGTGATTGAAGAGCACCCTGACAGATACGAGGTGTACTGCCTTACGGCCAACAACCACGCGGAACTGCTGGCCCAACAGGCGCACAAGTTCAAGCCCGCCGCCGTGGTAATAGCCAACGAGGCGCACTATGACGAACTGAAACAGCTGCTCGCAGACGAGCCGGACATAAAGGTCTATGCCGGAAACAGTGCCGTTGACGGCATTGTGGAGGCCGGTCCGATAGACGCAGTGCTCACTGCAATGGTCGGATTTGCAGGACTTTCGCCCACCATCCACGCCATCAAGGCTCACAAGACCGTCTGTCTGGCCAACAAGGAGACCCTGGTTGTGGCCGGAGAACTGATATGCCGGCTGGCCGAAGAGTACCGTTCCGCCATAATACCCGTTGACAGCGAACACTCAGCCATCTTCCAGTGTCTCGCAGGAGAGCACTCCGAGATAGAGAAACTGCTGCTTACCGCCAGCGGAGGGCCTTTCCGCAACCTGCCGGCCGACCGGCTGGCCACCGTAACCCGCGCCGACGCACTGCGCCACCCGACGTGGGACATGGGCGCAAAGATAACGATAGACAGCGCAACCATGATGAACAAGGGCTTTGAAGTAATCGAAGCCAAGTGGCTGTTCGGCGTTTGCCCGGACAAAATCGAGGTGCTTGTGCATCCGCAGTCAATCGTCCACAGTGCCGTACAGTTCAAGGACGGTGCGGTAAAGGCGCAGTTGGGCACGCCGGACATGCGTTTGCCGATACAGTATGCCCTCTCCTATCCCGAAAGGCTGCCGCTTTCCACCGAAAGGCTCGACCTTTTCAAGCAGCCGCTTGAGTTTTTCCGCCCCGACACCGGCAAGTTCCGCTGCCTCGCACTGGCCTTTGAGGCCATCAACCGGGGCGGTAACATGCCGTGTATAGTCAATGCGGCCAACGAAACAGTCAACCGCGGCTTCCTCGAAGACCGCTGCGGCTTCATGCAGATGGCCGACATAATAGAGAAGACCATGGCCAAGGCCACCTTCGACCCCTCGCCTTCTTA
This sequence comes from Lachnospiraceae bacterium, assembly GCA_963590445.1. Lineage (GTDB taxonomy): Bacteria > Bacteroidota > Bacteroidia > Bacteroidales > Bacteroidaceae > Prevotella. The sequence goes on from CAVAPI010000053.1 coordinate 14,681, forward strand.
CGACACATACGTGGCTTCCGACCGCGAAGCGCGGCGGATAGCCGCCGAAATGATGGCAAACGCATAAGGAAAAGCACGCGCCACACGACACAGACAGCCATGACGGCAAACGATAACAAAACCAACAAGACAACAAAATGGAGATTTTCTTGATCAGGGTGTTGCAGTTCATGCTCGCAATATCCATACTTGTGCTGCTCCACGAGGGCGGCCACTTCTTTTTCGCAAGGCTTTTCGGCATCAGAGTGGAGAAGTTCTACCTGTTTTTCGACCCTTGGTTCCACCTGTTCGAGTTCAAACCGAAGAAGAGCCACACCACTTACGGCGTGGGATGGCTGCCTTTGGGCGGCTATTGCAAGATTTCGGGCATGATAGACGAGAGCTTTGACACCGAACAGATGAAGCAACCGGCTCAGAAATGGGAGTTCCGCTCCAAGCCGGCGTGGCAGAGACTGCTCGTAATGATAGGAGGTGTGCTCGTCAACTTCCTGCTTGCGCTGTTTATCTACTCCATGATTCTGTTCCATTGGGGCGACTCCTACATCCCAGTGAGCAGCATGACGCACGGCATGGCGTTCAACCAGGAGGCCAAAGGCTACGGTTTCCGCGACGGGGACATACTCATCGGTACAGACAAGGGGCGCTTCAAGGCGTTTGACGCAGACCTTTTCAGGAGCATATCCGAGGCCAGGCGCGTTGACATCGTGCGCTCCGGCAAGCCCGTGAGCATCACTTTGCCCGGCGAACTGAGCCTGCTGGAAATGCTGAAGGCCGAACCTGCGTTTGTCAGACCGCTCATTCCGTCGGTGATAGACAGCGTCATTCCGGCCTCGGCGGCAGCGAAGGCGGGCATGAAACGCGGCGACCGCATAGTGGCAATCAACGGGAAAGCGGTGGCATCGTGGAACGATTTTACCTTTGAAACGGCCAAACTCTCCGACGTAATGGCCACTGCGACGACCGCAGACGACAGCATGAAGGTGCGCAAGGCCACCGTTGTGGTTGAAAGAAGCGGCAAGGAGGCGGTGCGCGACACCGTGCCTGTGGTGCTGTCAGCCGACCTTAAGCTCGGTTTCGCGCCGCAATCGCTGGTGCAGATGTACGAGCCGGTGACCAAGGAGTACGGCTTTTTCGAGAGTTTCCCGGCAGGTATCAAGTACGGGGTGAACGTTTTGGCCGGCTATGTTGGCGACATGAAGTATGTCTTCACCGCCGACGGGGCCAAGTCACTGGGCGGTTTCGGAGCCATAGGCAGCCTGTTTCCGCCCACGTGGGACTGGTATATGTTCTGGAAGATGACCGCTTTCCTGAGCATAATCCTTGCGTTTATGAACATCCTGCCCATCCCTGCGCTCGACGGAGGGCACGTGCTGTTCCTGCTCTACGAGATGGTTACGCGCCGCAAACCGAGCGAAAAGTTCATGCTCTACGCCGAGTATGCGGGCTTCGGCATACTGATTTTGCTCATGGTAGTGGCCAATCTCAACGACATACTGCGCTGGTTGGGCTACATGTAGCGTCCCCCTTCACTGCGCAAGGCGGCAAGCGGGCTGCCAAAAGACATGGAAACTGCAAGGGGGTGTGTCAAAACCCTGAATTATAAAAAACAAGCCTCGCTGTATGCCGATACAAAGCCATACAGCGAGGCTTTATTTTTTCATTCAAAAGTAGAATTATAATGGCAA
>CAVAPI010000054.1:0-16210 GCA_963590445.1 Lachnospiraceae bacterium
CCCCCGTAATGTGGAAGCCTATGCCGTTCATGTTGTCGTATTCCTCGCCGGAAGCAATCTGTTCCTTGGTGAGCCACCGCTTGTTGGAGCATCCGAACTCCAGCTTGTTGCGGTACTCAAAGGTCTTCACCGAACCCATAATGGGGCGGAACTCAGGCAGCTCCACCTTGCCTATGCGCGACAACTGGTCGTGCACCTGGCGCTGCTTGGCCTTCAGCTGCTCCCCGTAGGGCAGGTTCTGCCACTTGCATCCGCCGCACACGCCGAAATGCCGGCACTTCGGCTTCTCGCGTACATTACTGTATGTTATGAAACGCACCACTTCGGCCTCGCAGTAGCGGTGCTTCTTCTTCTTCACTTGCAGGTCAACTACATCGCCCGGCACGGCAAACGGCACGAAAACCACCATGTCGTCCACCTTGGCTATGGCCTTTCCCTCGGCTGCCACGTCGGTTATGGTGACGTTTTCCAGCAATGGAAGCGGCCTTTTCTTTCTGCTCATTATTATATATGCTTGACTTTTGGATTGTATGCGCTTGGTTTTGCGGTGCAAAATTACAAAATAAGTGATGCGGAAAGGCAATGTTGTCCCAAATGTTTTGGCGGGAAAGCAAGGGAAAAGGGTCGGAATGGCGGCGACAGAGGAACGGTCTCCATTGATTTCCAGTATGTTACAAACACGCACGACACCTGTTCCGTAAGGCATACCGTCCTGTTTTACACCTCCCAAACGCCTGTCTTGCAATCCTCTGTCTGCCAACAGCTTTCACAAACCGCCCGTCTAAGGGGCGTAAACACGGCTTTTACGGGTCGCAAACCGCCCGTTTGCGACCTCCAAACCGCCGGGTTCCGAGAAGCAAGAGGCAGAGCCGGCAGACGCTACCACTCCCCTGGCAAACCGCACCGGGCCACAACCGAAAAAGAAAGGCAAGAGTGAAAAGGTGAAACAAGATGCACTTTTATATGGTTTCATTATTGTTTTTTGACGAAAATCATTATATTTGCATACGAGAATTATTCAATAACTAAATGTTAATCGTAAATACACCTAACTTATGAACGAAAAGAGAGTTTACACCTTCGGCAATGGAAAGGCTGAAGGCAAGGCAGACATGAGAAATCTCCTTGGCGGTAAGGGGGCCAATCTGGCCGAGATGAACCTTATCGGTGTACCAGTACCTCCGGGTTTCACTATCACTACTGACGTTTGCAATGAATACTTTGAGAAGGGAAAGGCCGACGTTGTGGCTCTGCTCAAGGACGATGTGGCAAAGTCTGTGGCACATATCGAGGGCCTGATGAACAGTAAGTTCGGCGATGTGGCCAATCCGCTGCTCGTAAGTGTGCGCTCCGGTGCGCGCGCATCCATGCCCGGCATGATGGACACCATCCTTAACCTCGGTCTGAACGACGATGTGGTGGAAGGATTGGCAAAGAAGACGGGCAACGAACGCTTCGCCTACGACAGCTACCGCCGCTTCGTGCAGATGTACGGCGACGTGGTGCTCGGCATGAAGCCCGTGAACAAGGAAGACATAGACCCGTTTGAGGCCATCATACAAAAGGTCAAGGCACAGCGCGGCATCACTCTCGACAACGAGATGAGCGTTGACGAGCTGAAGCAACTCGTCACCCTGTTCAAGGCAGCCATCAAGGAACAGACAGGAAAGGACTTCCCCACCGACCCGATGGAGCAGCTTTGGGGCGCCATCTGCGCCGTATTCGACAGCTGGATGAACGAGCGCGCCATACTCTACCGCAAGATGGAGGGCATACCCGCCGAGTGGGGAACCGCAGTCACCGTGATGGCAATGGTATTCGGCAACATGGGACCCTCCTCAGCCACGGGCGTCTGCTTCAGCCGCGACGCTGCCACAGGCGAAAACCGCTTCAACGGCGAGTATCTCGTCAACGCACAGGGCGAGGACGTGGTGGCCGGCATACGCACACCGCAGCAGATAACCAAGGAAGGCTCGCTCCGCTGGGCTAAGCAGCAGCAGATACCCGAAGAGGAGCGCGCCGCCAAGTATCCTTCCATGGAAGAGGCAATGCCGGAAATATACGCCCAGCTCAACGCATTGCAGGAGAAACTGGAGAAGCACTACCACGATATGCAGGACATGGAGTTCACTGTTCAGGAGGGAAAGCTGTGGTTCTTGCAGACACGCAACGGAAAGCGCACCGGCACGGCCATGGTGAAGATTGCCATGGACTTGCTCCGCGAGGGCGAAATAGACGAGAAGACAGCCCTGAAGCGCTGCGAACCAAACAAGATAGACGAACTTCTGCACCCTGTGTTCGACAAAGCCGCACAGAGCAAGGCCAAGGTGCTCACGCGAGGACTGCCCGCATCGCCGGGAGCGGCCTGCGGACAGATCGTGTTCTTTGCCGATGATGCAGAGAAATGGCACGATGCCGGCCACAAAGTGGTGATGGTGCGCATCGAGACAAGCCCGGAAGACCTGGCCGGAATGTCGGCTGCCGAGGGCATACTCACCGCACGTGGCGGTATGACAAGCCACGCTGCCGTCGTGGCTCGCGGCATGGGCAAGTGCTGTGTGTCGGGTGCCGGAGCGATAAACGTTGACTACAAGGCGCGCACCGTCGAGATTGACGGCGTGGTGCTCAAGGAAGGCGACTATATGTCGCTCAACGGCTCGACAGGAGAGGTGTATCTCGGCGAGGTAATGACAAAGCCGGCTGAGGTGACAGGCGACTTCGCCGCCCTTATGGACTTGTGCAAGAAATACACGAAGCTGGTTGTTCGCACCAATGCCGACACTCCGCACGACGCACAGGTGGCACGCAGCTTCGGCGCAGTGGGCATCGGCTTGTGCCGCACCGAGCACATGTTCTTTGAGAACGAGAAGATCAAGGCCATGAGAGAGATGATTCTTGCCGACACAGTGGAGGGTCGCAAGAAGGCACTTGAGAAACTTCTGCCCTACCAGAAGCAGGATTTCTACGGAATACTCAAGGCCATGGACGGCTATCCGGTCAACATCCGTCTGCTCGACCCGCCACTGCACGAGTTCGTACCCCACGATCTTGCCGGCCAGGAAACCATGGCAAAGGAAATGGGCGTATCGGTTCAGCAGATACAACACCGCGTCAACAGTCTCAGCGAGCACAATCCCATGCTCGGACACCGTGGCTGCCGCTTGGGCAACACCTATCCTGAGATAACCGAAATGCAGACCAAAGCCATACTCGGAGCTGCCATCCAGCTGAAGAAAGAGGGCTTTGACCCGCACCCGGAGATAATGGTGCCGCTCATAGGTATCGTCAATGAGTTTGACGCACAGGAGAAAGTTATCCGCGAAACGGCCAAGCAGCTGTTTGCACAGGAGGGCGTGGAGATACCGTTCCGCGTGGGTACGATGATAGAGATACCGCGTGCCGCCCTCACAGCCGACATGATAGCCAAGAAAGCCGAATACTTCAGCTTCGGTACCAACGACCTTACGCAGATGACATTCGGCTACAGCCGCGACGACATCGCCAGCTTCCTGCCTGTATACCTCGACAAGAAGATTCTGAACGTTGACCCGTTCCAGGTGCTCGACCAGAACGGCGTGGGCCAGCTCATACAGATGGCCGTGGAGAAGGGCCGCAAGACACGTCCGAACCTCATGTGCGGCATCTGCGGCGAGCACGGCGGCGAGCCTTCATCGGTGAAGTTCTGCCACCGCGTAGGCCTCAACTACGTGAGCTGCTCACCGTTCCGCGTGCCTATAGCGCGCCTCGCAGCTGCGCAGGCGGCTGTTGAGGAATAGCAACTGCACGCTTTAGAACTGACAAGTTAGGCGGACAGCCCATTCAAACGAACGGGTTTCCGCCTAACTTTGTATATGTACGTGTAACAGGCCTATGCTTGTCTGTGTTCATCCCGACCATCGTCCAGCACATATCAAAGCCTCCCAATACCTGTTACTACCCTCCCCTGACCACAGAACGAAGGAAACGGAACGAAGGCAGGCAAAGGATTTTTGAAAATTTGGCGGTATCTGATAAAAACCGTATATTTGCGATATGGGAAACTATTACACTAACCTAAAGACAACAAGATTATGGAAAACGGATGGATTATAGAAGACAACAGGTTTGCAATGGATGCCAACCCAATTGTCCGCTGTTTGCAAAAGCCGGCGAGCGAGTTCACCAAGAAGGACATCCTCAATTATATATGCAAACACCAGATACGCCGCATCAATTTCATGTATGTGGGCGGTGACGGGCGGCTGAAGACACTCTACTTCGTGATAAACGACATGGAATATCTCGACACCATACTGACGTGCGGCGAGAGGGTTGACGGATCAAGCCTGTTTGATTTCATCGATGCAGACAGCAGCGACCTATATGTTGTGCCACGCTTCAACACGGCATTCATACATCCCGCCGGGACACCCCCTGACGAATACGCTCATTACATGTCGCGGTCTGACAACGAAACCACGCTCTGCATGCTATGTTCCTACTTCGACAAAGACGGAAACCCGCTGGCCAGTGCGCCAGAACAAACGCTCATCAAGGCTATGGAGGCTTTCAAACGCACCACAGGCATGGACTTCCACGCCATGGCCGAACTGGAATACTATGTGACTGATGAAGACAGAGGAGGTTTTCCTGCCGAAGACCAGCACGGTTACCACGAATCAATACCGTTTACAAAGACAGGCGATTTGCGTGTACGCAGCATGGAGGCCATCACAAAGATGGGCGGAAGGGTAAAATACGGTCATTCGGAGGTGGGCAACTTCACGCTCAACGGACAACTGTATGAGCAGAACGAGATAGAGTTCCTGCCTTGCGACGCGATGAGTGCCGCCGAACAGATACTGCTGGCCAAGTGGATAATACGCGTCATGGCCGAACACTCCGAGCAAGAGGTGTCGTTCGCCCCGAAAATAACCACGGGCAAGGCTGGGTCGGGACTGCACATACACATGCAACTGATGAAAGACGGACGCAACATGATGCTCGACAACGGACAACTGAGCCAGTATGCACTTAAAGCCATTGCTGGCATGATGGACCTTGCGCCGAGTATCACCGCCTTCGGAAACAAGAACCCGACTTCGTACTTCCGTTTGGTGCCTCACCAGGAAGCTCCCACCAACATCTGTTGGGGCGACCGCAACCGCTCGGTGCTCGTCCGCGTACCTTTGGGATGGACTTCGGGAGCGGACATGTGCCGCAAAGCCAATCCTCTGGAGCCGCCGACACGAATAGACACCACGCAGAAGCAGACTGTGGAGATGCGTTCGCCCGACGGTTCGGCGGACATCTATCAACTGTTGGCCGGACTTTGCGTGGCTTGCCGCCACGGCTTCGAGATGGACAACGCACTGGAAGTGGCCAAGCAAACATACGTGAACGTGAACATACACGACAAGACCAACGCCGACAAACTGGCAAAGTTGGCCATCCTGCCCGACAGTTGCGCCGCATCGGCCGACTGTCTTGAGCGTCAGCGCGCGGTGTATGAGCAGCACGGAGTGTTCAGTCCCACCATGATTGACGGCATAATCGCCCAACTGCGCGGTTTCGACGACCGAACCCTGCGCTCATCCATACAAGGCAACGATGCCGCCATAGCGGAACTTGTGCGCAAATATTTCCACTGCGGATGATGCACAGACACCAACCCTCCTATAACAAGACCCACAGCTGCATCAGCGGTTGTGGGTCTTGCGGTATTGTTGGGGAGTGAATCCGGTATGCTGGCGGAAGTAGCGGCAGAAGAACGACACGTCGCTGAAGTTGTAGTCACAGGCTATCTGCTTAACGCTCATATCGCACGTGCGCAACTGTAGCTTTATGCGCAATACTACGTAGTGGTCGATTATCGCCTTGGTAGTATGCCCCGTCATGCGCCCCACTATCATGCCGAGATACTTGGGCGTTATGCTCAGTTGGCCGGCATAGTAGGCCACGCCGTGCGACTGCTTGTAGCTGCGCTCAAGCAGTTCCATGAACATATTGAACAGCTCGTTGGTGCGCTGCGAGAAGCAATCGGCGGCCACTGCGGTCTTGTTGCGCACAATCCAATCGTAGAAGCCGAGGAAGAATGCCTTTAGCTGGTATAGTACAAGCTGGTCGATGCAGCCGCAGTCGGGCTGCATGAAGTATATGCGGAGCAGCGCGAACATCGTTTCCACTATGTCGGCCACCACGGGAGTGTCGCAACGGCAGCGGTCTTTGCGCAGCAACGAATAGACTGTCTGCTCCAGTTGCAGACTCGCCTCGCGCAAAAGGGCGGCGTCGTAGCGCAGCACCTGCACCCTGAAATCATCCGAAGCACTGCACAACGCCACCACATCGCCCGGAAAGAGCATGATGACGGTGCGCCTGCACAGCGTCCACTCCTTGAAATCGACGCGTACTGTGGCCGTTCCGCCACTGCAAACCATTATTGCGCCATAGTCTATCACGCTGGCCTCATCGGCAAAATCGCACAGCGACGACTCGTAGAGCCGGGCCTTCTCCGTGCCAAACATTTCCTTGTCCATACCTTATTATATATAACACTTGCGGCAATGCACCATTATCCATACGCCGCTGTGGCGGATTTTCGTATGCAAAGTTCGCCATTTATTGGCACATAAAGGCAACAATGCTCACAAATATCCCATTTTTATGGAAATTTCACAAACGCCGGAAAGGACAAAAGGCGGTAACTTTGCAGCCGAATTACACAGATACAACAAAACATAGCCAAACAAATATCGATGAAGAATACCACTTTTTTCTGCTGGTTCCTCGCATGCGCCGCGCCACTCGCCTCGACGGCGCAGACGGCAAGGGTGCTTGGCGTGAGGGAGCTTGGCGTGGACGAGCTTTTCAGCCTATTGGAAGACGGCAACCGCACACTGCGGTCGCTGAAGACCGGCACCGACGTGGCCGAAAAGGCCGTGGCAGAGGCCAAGAGCCAACGACTGCCCGACATCAGTGCGCAACTGTCGGCCACATACAACGGCAACGTGCTGATGACCGACCGCAACTTCAGCAACGCCACAGGCATAAGCCAGCCACACTTCGGCAACAGCCTTGCCATAGAGGCGCAGCAGACGGTGTATGCCGGAGGCGCAATAAACGCCGGAATACGCCTGGCCGAACTGCAAAGGCAGCAGTCGGACAACGCCGTGGATATGGCGCGTAACCAACAGCGGTTTGTCGCGCTCGGCCAGTACCTCGACCTCTACCGCACCGACAACGGCATCAAGGTGTACAACAGCAACATCGCACTCACCGAGAAGCTAATAGACGACATCAAGGCCAAGCACACGCAGGGCATGGCACTGAAAAACGACGTGACGCGCTATGAGCTGCAGATGGAAGACCTGCGGCTGGGACTGCGGCGGCTGCAAGACCAGCGGCGCATAACCAACCACCAGCTGTGCAACTCGCTCGGACTGTCAGCCGACACCTACATCATGCCCGACACCACCGTGATAGCCGAGAGCATGGACGGCGGCACCGAGGCGCAGTGGCAGTCGAGGGCGGCGGCCTCGTCGCCCGCATTGAGGCAGTCGGCCACGGGCATACTGCTGGCCGAGCAGCAACTCAGGCTGGCCAAGAGCGAGCTTCTTCCAAAGGTGGCGGTGTTTGCCGCCGACAACTTCAGCGGCCCGTTCACCTACGACCTGCCCCCAATAGACAAGAATTTCAACATCTGGTATGTGGGCGTGGGCGTGAAATACTCGCTAAGCTCACTGTTCAAGGCCAACAAGGGCGTGCGACGCGCCAAGGCCAACGTGGCCATGAGCCGCGACAACCACGCCGTGACGGCGGAGAGCACCGACAATGGCGTGCAGCAAGCCTACACACTGTACCGCCAGTCGCTGGTTGACCTGCGCACAAAGCAGAAGAGCCGCGAACTGGCAACGCAGAACTACGCCATGGTGAACGAGCGATACCTGAACCAGCTGGCCCTGATAACCGACATGGTCGACGCATCGAACGTGAAGCTCAACGCCGAACTTCAGGAGGTTGACGCGCGCATAGGCATCGTCTATGCCTACTACAAAATGAAATACATGGCCGGAGAGCTTTGACCCACTGCCACATTATATATAAACAACGACACAACAAGACAATGGACATGAACAAGAAGAGACTTGTAAAGAGAATATACAACGCAGTGATAATAGTGTTTCTCATCGCAATAGTGGGCTACGCCGCAGTCAGACTGTACCACCCACTGGGCGTGGAATACACCGACGACGCGCAGGTGCAACGCCACATCACTCCGATAAACACGCGTGTGCAGGGCTTCATCAAGGAGATACGCTTCGAGGAGTACCAGCACGTGAAGCGCGGCGACACGCTCATAATAATAGAAGACGCCGAATACCGGCTGCAACTGGCGCAAGCCGAGGCCGCACTGCGCGGCACACGCACCGGGTCGTCGGTGATTTCGGCCGGCATGACCACCACAGCCAACAACGTGAAGGCGGCATCGGCCGGCATAGAGGAGGCACGCGTGAACATGGAGAACGCACGCACCGACTACGAACGCTACAAGGTTCTGATAAAGAAAGAGGCCGTGACGCAACAGCAGTTTGACGACGCGCGCACCCGATACGAGGCAGCCAAGGCGCGCTACGAGCAGGCTTCGGCAAGCCGCAGCGCGACGTCGCAGGTGAAGAACGAGCAGTCGCAGCGGCTCAACCAGAACAGCGAGAACGTGAGCATGGCCGAAGCGGCGGTCAACCTGGCGCGGCTCAACCTGTCATATACAGTGATCACGGCCACCGCCGACGGCGTGATGGGGCGCAAGGACATACACGAGGGACAGCTCGTGCAGCCCGGCCAGCAGCTGGCGCGCATCGTTGACGACAACCAGGTGTGGGTGACAGCCAACTACCGCGAGACGCAGCTGAAGCGCATCGGCGTGGGATGCGCGGTGAAGTTCACCGCCGACGCGATAGACGACGTGGTGTTCAGCGGCACCGTGGAGTCGCTCAGCCCGGCCACAGGGTCGGCCTACTCCACCGTGGCCGCCGACAACGCCACGGGCAACTTCATAAAGGTGGAGCAGCGAGTGCCTGTGCGCATTGCCATAAGCAAGACCAACCGCACCGCCGATGTGGCTCGGCTGAAGGCCGGACTCAACGTCGAGGTGGAGGTTGACGACGCCAAGCGTTGACACAAGCATGGACAATGGCGGCAACTCAAGGCTGCCACAGCCCAACAGGCCTATATCGAATAAACCCGGAAAAGAACCATGCCAGGACCTCCTATGCCCAACGGGCCGTTCACGATGCCCATGTTCCGCAGCCTTACGCCTCGCAAGATGCAGCCGTGGATATATCTTTTGTTTGCCTTTCTGTTTCAGCTTTCGGGCGGAATGTATGCCGGGGCGATGCCCCACACCATGGGCGACACGTGCATGATGCGCGAAGACGTGCTCATGATAGTGCTGTGCGGCGTGGTGGGGGTCAACATGCCGTTCCCCTTCCTGTTCCGCTTCAAGTTCCGCTTCACCAACCGCACGCTGCTCACCGTGGCAGCCGCCGGCATAGCGGTGTGCAACCTGCTGTGCCTCACCACAGAGTCGGTGCCGCTGCTGTGCGCCATATCCTATGTGGCCGGTTTCCTCAAGCTGTGCGGTACGTTTGAGTGCATGTCAAACATACAGCTGTGGATGACGCCCAAGCGCGACTTCGCCATATTCTTCCCCTTGCTCTACTGCGTGGTGCTCGGCAACATGAGTCTGTCGCCGTGGATCACGGTCCACCTCACCTATGTGTTCCAGAGCTGGCACGCCATGCACCTGTGCATGGCGGCGGTGATGGCCTTGGTGGCCATGGCGGTGGTTGTGCTGACGCGCGACTTCCGCTTCATGAAGCCGCTGCCGCTGGTCAGCCTCGACTGGCTGGGCTGCCTGCTGTGGTCGGCACTGATGATTGAGGTGATATTCCTGTTCAACTACGGCGAATACTACAACTGGTTCGACGGCCAACCCATGCGCATGGTGGCCTGGACAGTGCCCATAACGCTATACTTCTGCGTGCAGCGCATGCGCCATATACGCCATCCGTACATCGCTTTTGAGGCATGGCGATACAAGGGAGTGGTGTCGCTGCTGGGCTTGTTTGCCGTTGCCGAACTGATCAGCGCAACCGACAAGGCCCTGCAGTCGCCATTCACCGCCGCACTGCTGCACTGGGGTGCGCTGCAGACCGCACCGCTCTATATGGTGGAGTGGGCAGGCACGGTGGCCGGCTGCATGTTCGTGATGTTCTGGATAAAGACGCTCCACCAGAAGTACACCCGTCTGCTGGCCTTGGGCATGGCCTCGCTGCTGGCCTACGAGGTGATGATGTACCTGAGCGTAAGCCCCGGCATCGACCTCGCCACGCTCTTCGCCCCAACGTTCATGCGCACGTTTGGCGTGGCCATATTCTTCACTGCTCTCACGATATACCTGGAGGACGTGATGCCGTTCCAGCACTTCTTCATGGGTCTCACCATGATGGGCATCGTGCGCAACGGAGTGGTCGAAACGGTGTGCTCAGGCATCTACGGACACCTGCTGCGCCACCACACTGCCGACAATCTTGTGCGTTCATTGCCCTATGACACGCTCCAGGCCATGCTGGTAGGCGTGAAGCAACTGTTTGGCGCAACGTGCATAATAGCCGTTGTGGCACTGGCAGTGCTGCTGCTCTGGGACTTGCAGCCCGTTCGCACAACGCTGAGGCGCATGCCAAGCTGGGCTGCCGTAGGCCGACGGCTGCGCATGAGCATGAAGCGATAGGCCAAGGCCATCGATTCCATTCCAAGACCCGACGGGTTGCTGCTCACAAATGCCGCATTTATACATCGTAAACGCGGCATTTGTGAGTAGCAACCCGTACATTTACGTAACCGGGGACAATCTTTACTGTTTTTATTCCGTAACTTTGCATCCGCCGGACGGTGCGGCCAGCAGGGCTGACAGGCCGGCGGAGACAGAAAAAGGACAAAGACACATATGATGTTTGACTTTTCAGAAGACGAAATACAACGCTACAGCCGCCACATACTGCTCAAGGAGATAGGCGTGGAGGGGCAGGAGCGCATACGGCAAGGGCGGGTGCTCATTGTCGGGGCGGGCGGTTTGGGTTCGCCGGTGCTGATGTATCTGGCCGCAGCCGGCGTGGGTACGATAGGCATCGTAGATGGTGACGTGGTGGATGCGTCGAACCTGCAACGGCAGATAATGCACTTCACAGCCGACATAGGCCGGCTCAAGGCACAGTCGGCCGAGGCCAAAGCCGGGGCAATCAACCCCCACGTGACGGTGGAGCGGCACGACGCATTCCTCGATGCGGACAACGCCGCCGACATAATCGCCCGTTACGACTTCGTGATAGACGCAACCGACAACTTCGCATGCAAGTTTCTCATCAACGATGCGTGCGTTATGGCCGGAAAAGCGTTCTCCCATGCCGGCGTATTACGCTTCGAGGGACAGGCGTTCACCCACATTCCCGGCACGGCATGCTACCGTTGCCTGTTCGGCGAGCCGCCGGAGCAAGGCGCCGTACCCACGTGTTCGGAGGCCGGAGTGATGGGTCCCGTGGTGGGAGTTATAGGCTCCGTGCAGGCCACAGAGGCCGTCAAGTACCTGACAGGCGCGGGGCAGCTGCTCACAAACAGGCTGCTCACGTTCAACGCCCTTGACATGCAGTTCCGCACAGTGGCCATTTGCCGCGACCCGCACTGCGCCGTCTGCGGCGACAACCCCACGATAACCGCGCTGGAACAGTACGATACGCCGGCGTGCATGACGAGAACCAACGGCAAAGGCGGCCACTGCCAATGCGAAACAAGATAAAAGACGAATGGAAACGGACGAGAATACTAGCAAAAAGAAGCTGTCGCTGATAGCATTCAGCGGCGACTTCGACCGGCTGACCGCCGCCTTCACCCTGGCCACAGGCGCAGCCGCAGTGGGCTATGAGGTCAATATGTTCTTCACATTCTGGGGTCTCGACGCCATAAAGCAGAAGCGCGGCAGGGCTTTGGTGGGCACTGGCTTCATGCCAAAGGTGTTCGGATGGATGATGGGCGGCCTCAGCGCCGCGCCCACCAGCCGCTTCAACTTCCTCGGCATCGGCCCCTGGCTGTTCCGCCGCATGATGCGCAAGAACAATGTGGCCACTCTTGAGGAGCTTGTGGAGGCAGCCCGCCAGCTGGGAGTGAACATCTACGCCTGCGAAATGGCCATGCACGTGCTCGGACTGAAGCAGAGCGACTTCATAAACGAGGTGAAGGACACGCTCGGAGTGGCCTCTTTCCTGCAAATATCCGAGGGCGGGCGCACCATGTTCATATAACCTGCGGCGCAGAAACGCCACACTACGCATTATTATGTAGTACGGCAACGGCCACACAACGCACACAATCATGCAATACACACTCGACATAACCCGCGAGCACTGCCCCATGACGCTCGTCAGGACGAAGCTGCAACTGGCCAAGATGGCCGAGGGCGACACTCTCGAAGTGCTGCTTCTCGACGGCGAACCGCTGCGCAACATTCCCCGGAGCGTGGAAGAACAGGGCTTCAAGGTGCTCTCCGTGGAGCACGTCAGCGGCGATACGCACAGGGTGGTGATAGAGAAATAGGGAGAAAACCGCCCGTTTATACATCGCAAACGTGCCATTTACAGCGTATAAATGCACCGTTTGCAACAGCCAAACCGACCGTTTACGAAGCCTGACCCGGATGGCCTTCATTGCCCAAGCGGCACTTCGCCGATGCAAAAAGCCCGAAAATAGTAGGCAAAAGATTTGCACACGACACATTTTCTGCCTACTTTTGCATCCGCAAACGGACATTCAGGGGCGTAGCCCAGTTGGTTTAGAGCGCTGCAGTCACATTGCAGAGGTCATCGGTTCGAGCCCGATCGTCCCTACCCTTTGCCTTAACGATGCGGAAAGAGCAATCCGGCACAAGCTGACGGACTGCTCTTTCCGCCTTTTTGTCTCTGTTCCACGCCATTTTGTCGCCTTTCATCCCGTTGGCACGTCCTTTGGAGACCACGCAACAGGCGCACCGCCCCACCCCACACGCCGTGTGGCGGACGGCAAGCGGTGGGTCTGGACAACGAAAAGCAAGAAAGGAGACAACAATATGACATTTGACAAATTCACTATCAAGGCGCAACAGGCGGTGCAGGAGGCCGTCAGCATTGCGCAAGCCAACGGCCAACAGGCCATAGAGCCGGTGCATCTGCTCAAGGGAGTGATGGTCAAGGCCAAGGATATAACCGACTTCCTGTTCAGCAAGCTCGGGGTTAACGCCGGCCAGATAGCCACTCTCGCCGACCGGGAGGTGCAGCACCTGCCCAAAGTGCAGGGAGGCGGACAGCCTTACATGGCCGGTGACACCAGCACTGTGTTGCAGAAAGCCGTCGAAATGTCGGGCAAGATGGGCGACGACTTCGTGAGTGTCGAGCCGATAGTGCTCGCTTTGCTGGCCGTAAGCTCCACCGCGAGCCGCATAATGAAGGATGCGGGATGCACCGAGGGCGACATGAAGGCAGCCATAACCGAACTGCGCAAGGGACAAAAGGTGCAGTCGCAGTCGGCTGACGACAACTACCAGAACCTTGAACGCTTCGCAAAGAACCTTGTGGAGCAGGCCCGGCAGGGAAAACTCGACCCTGTGATAGGACGCGACGACGAGATACGCCGCGTGTTGCAGATACTTAGCCGCCGTACAAAGAACAATCCCATACTGATAGGCGAACCGGGAACGGGCAAGACTGCCATAGTTGAGGGACTGGCCGAGCGCATTGTGCGCGGCGACGTGCCCGAAAACCTGAAGGACAAGCAGGTCTATTCGCTCGACATGGGCGCGCTTGTGGCCGGCGCGAAGTACAAGGGCGAGTTTGAAGAGAGGCTCAAGGGAGTGATAAACGAGGTTACAAAGAGCGACGGACGCATCATTCTCTTCATAGATGAGATACACACACTGGTGGGAGCCGGTGCAGGCGAGGGTGCCATGGATGCGGCCAACATACTGAAACCAGCCCTTGCACGCGGCGAATTGCGCAGCATCGGCGCCACTACTCTGAACGAATACCAGAAGTATTTCGAGAAGGACAAGGCGCTGGAACGCCGCTTCCAGACCGTCACCGTTGACGAACCCGACGAGCTAAGCGCCATAAGCATACTGCGAGGGCTTAAGGAACGCTACGAAAACCACCATAAAGTACGTATCCAAGACGATGCATGTATTGCAGCCGTAAAGCTGTCCGAAAGGTACATAAGCGACCGTTTCCTGCCCGACAAGGCCATAGACCTGATGGACGAAGCCGCCGCCAAGCTGCGCATGGAGCGCGACTCGGTGCCCGAAGAGCTTGACGAGACCACGCGAAAGCTGAAGCAACTGGAGATAGAACGCGAGGCCATAAAGCGCGAGAACGATACAGACAAGATTGAAAAGCTCAACAAGGAGATAGCCGAACTGCGCGACAGCGAGAAGCAGTTCCGTGCAAAATGGGAAGGCGAAAAGGCTCTTGTCAACAAGATACAGGACGACAAGCAGCAGATGGAGAGCCTGAAACTGGAGGCCGAACGCGCCGAACGCGACGGCGACTACGGGCGCGTGGCCGAAATAAGGTACAGCAAACTGAAGGCATTGGCCGATGACATCGAGTCCATACAGCACACTTTGCGCCAGACACAGGGCGCGGGAGCCATGGTGCGCGAGGAGGTTACAGCCGACGACATAGCCGAAGTGGTGAGCCGGTGGACGGGGATACCCGTGACAAGGATGATGCAGAGCGAACGCGAAAAGCTGCTCCACCTGGAGGAAGAGCTGCACAAGCGCGTCATAGGTCAGGAAGAAGCCATCCGCGCAGTGAGCGATGCCGTGCGCAGAAGCCGCGCCGGACTGCAGGATCCCAAGCGTCCTATCGCCTCGTTCATATTCCTCGGCACCACGGGAGTGGGCAAGACAGAGCTGGCAAAGGCACTGGCCGAGTACTTGTTCAACGACGAAACGATGATGACACGTATCGACATGAGCGAGTATCAGGAGAAGTTCAGCGTGTCAAGGCTCATAGGTGCGCCTCCCGGATATGTGGGTTACGACGAGGGAGGCCAGCTCACCGAGGCCGTAAGGCGCAAGCCATACTCGGTGGTGCTGTTCGACGAGATTGAAAAGGCGCACCCCGACGTGTTCAATATACTGCTGCAAGTGCTCGACGACGGACGGCTCACCGACAACAAGGGGCGCACGGTCAACTTCAAGAACACCATTATAATAATGACATCCAACCTCGGCAGCCAGTACATACAGCAGCAATTCGAGGGCTTGACCGACGCTAACCGCACCAAAACCATAGCGGAAACCAAGGCCGGAGTGATGGGAATGCTCAAGAAGACCATACGCCCGGAGTTCCTCAACCGTATAGACGAGACCATCATGTTCCTGCCTCTTGACAAGCAGGAGATAGAGAAAGTGGTGGCATTGCAGCTCGACGGAGTGAAGAGAATGCTCGAACCGCAGGGCTTTACGCTCAACGTTACCGACGCAGCCATACGCTGTCTGGCCGACGAAGGCTTCGACCCGGAGTTTGGAGCGCGCCCGGTGAAGAGGGCAATCCAGCGTCTGGTGCTCAACGACCTGTCGAAGAAGATACTCGCAGAAGAGGTTTCCCGCGACAAGCCTGTCGTTATCGACGCCAACGGAGCCGGCTTGCAGTTCCGCAACTGACGCTCCGCACAGGGCGAAGGGCTTGCACAAGCATCCCCAATCAAACATTTAACACAAAGGGCTGCACCGCAAAACAAGCGGCACAGCCCTTTTCTTTTGCCCTTTCGCCAAATGAGCAGACAAGGAACTGGCGTTTAAGATCGGAAATCTTGCGACAATAACAAGTTTACTTTGGTCTTGGATGGCAAAGCCAGTACGCTTAGCCTACTAAACTACCCTTACGCACATTGTAGCAGGTGCGGTGCCCTCGCCGCAGGGGCAGAAATGGAATTGGGAAAGGGCATTAATGAAATAAAATGTATAACTTTGCAACAGTAAACAGCCCTGCGGCTACAGTAACCCGCCCGTTTGGCTGCAAAGAGCGGGGCGGTTGAGCCGAAAAGGTGTATTAATGCGTTTATTATCAACAAGACATAAAACAAACAAATAACTATGGCAACAACTCCAGAGTTCAAGTATGCGCCCATGTTCCAGACAGGAAAGGAC
>CAVAPI010000055.1:0-16207 GCA_963590445.1 Lachnospiraceae bacterium
GCGAGGCAGACAGGATAATCGACCTGCTCAACGGTTTCAAGGGAGAATAGGAAAACGGTTTTCCCGTTGAAAAAGAACAACCATTAAGGGACTATAGTGAACTCCTATATATGCGGAGCACTTAAATCTTGCGCTTTTTGGTACGGCTTTCCATGTTAAAATCCAAATGTTTTGACCATTATTTTTGATTTATGCTGAAATTCTATAGTTTTGGCCGAAGACCTTTCTGTTTTTGACCATAGCCGATGCCAAATGCAACAGCTTGTTCTTGACGTTGTTAAGTGCGACTTGTCTCTTCTTACCCGCTTTGACTAGCCTTCCATAATAGGCGGCTATGGACGGATTGAAATTGACGGCAGCCGGTGCAGCTTGAGTCAACATTGCCTTGATTTGTCTATTGGCCCAATGTTGTCCTAAATTAGTTTTCTGACACAGAAAGGCAGAGATTAAAAAAACGGCAGTTTTTGATGTGCAAACGGCCGGGATACGATGTCTAAACGGCCGGGTATTCTCTGGCAAGTGGCACATTTGGCAAACTTGCCACGCTTTCTATAGAACTGCAATCAGGACAACTTTGCACGAAAAGGGGAAGAAAAGGTGGCTAAGTGTTACTTTTCCCAATTTAATTGTGTAATTTTGTAGTTCAAAAGCAACCACATACATACTTTTATTATGGTGCACAATATTTTCAAGGGCTTGGGTATCGCCTTGATTACACCTTTTTGCGAAGACGGTTCGGTAGATTACCGCGCGTTAGTGCGCCTGGTGGAATACCAGATAGACAACGGAGCTGACTTTTTCTGCATACTCGCCACCACCGGCGAAACGCCTTGTCTCTGCGAAAGCGAGAAACAGGAGATAAAGGATACCATAGTGGCTACCGTAAGGGGGCGCGTGCCGATACTTATGGGCTGCGGAGGCAACAACACTGCGGCCGTTGTGGAGGAGCTTGGCAACCGCGACTTCAAAGGCATTGACGGTATTCTGAGCGTGTGTCCGTACTACAACAAACCGTCGCAGGAGGGTTTGTACCGCCATTTCAAGGCCATTGCCGAGGCAAGCCGGCTGCCTGTGGTACTATATAATGTGCCCGGACGCACGGGAGTGAACCTTCAGGCCGCGACAACCGTGCGCCTGGCCCGCGACTGTGCCAACATTGTGGCCATAAAGGAGGCTTGCGGCAACCTCGAACAGGTGGACGAGATAATAAAGAACAAGCCGAACGGCTTTGATGTCCTTAGCGGTGACGACGCCCTGACGTTCCCTATGGTGTCGTGCGGAGCCGTTGGGGTGATAAGCGTGATAGGCAATGCGCTGCCAAAGGAGTTTTCCAAGATGATCAGACTGGAGTTTAACGGCGAGTATGAGGCCGCCAGAAAGATACACCACAGGTTTACAGACCTCTTCAGCCTGCTCTTTGTCGATGGCAATCCGGCCGGTGTCAAGGCCATGCTCCACGAGCTGGGCATGATAAACAACGTGCTCCGCCTGCCCCTCGTGCCCACCCGCATATCGACACTGCAAAAGATGAGCGAGATAATGAAGAGCCTGAAAATCTGAAAGCGGGAGTTCTTGAATGTTTATAACGGGCGGCTGAAGATTTCCAACGGCAGATCTTGAAAGCCGGACCTGACAATCGGGGGATTTAGAGAGTTTCTTTAAGTCCCCTTATTTCGTAATAACGCGGCAAATACGCAGTGGATTGTTGGGAGAAGCCTAAGGGTAAAAGCCGTGATCAGAAGCTCTGCCACACGTTGTCGGCCGGAAGGGGAGCGTCAACCGATACGGTTTGCTTGCTTACGGGATGGACAAACTCGACGTGTCTCGACAGGAGGGAGATGCTGCCGTCGGGGTTGCTGCGCCGCGCACCGTACTTCAAGTCACCCTTAATGGGGCATCCTATGGCCGAAAGCTGGCACCTTATCTGGTGGTGACGCCCTGTCAACAGCTTCACTTCGAGCAGGAAATAGTTGTCATTGTGCCCTATTATGCGGTAGCTGAGCACGGCTTTCTTTGACCGGGGCACCTCGTGGTCGCAGGCATACGACTTGTTTTGCCCTTCGTTCCGCACGAGCCAGTGCACCAACTCGCCCTCATCGGCTGCCGGTCTGTTGCGCGTTATGGCCCAATAGGTCTTGCTTACGCTGCCTGTGCGGAACATTTCGTTGAGCCGGGAAAGGGCTTTTGACGTGCGGGCGAACACTACCAGACCGCCAACGGGACGGTCGAGCCGGTGAACCACGCCCACAAAGACATTGCCGGGCTTGTGGTATTTCTCCTTGAGGTATGCCTTCACGGTTTCAACCAGCGGAGTGTCGCCGGTTTTGTCGCCCTGAACGATCTCGCCGCTCCGCTTGTTTACTATTATAACGTGGTTGTCCTCGTAAACAACTTCCATATAGCCCTGCCCTTACATGTTAATATATAAAAAGAACTGAGGGTTGCGGGCTGCGCAAGGCCACCATTGGCCTCCGCCATCCGCAACCCTCAGTGGGAAAAGGCGGCTGTTACATGTTCATGCCGCCGTCGATTTGTATCACCTGACCGCTGACATAGCTCGACAGGTCGGATGCCAGGAAGAGGCAGACGTTGGCTATGTCCTCGACATTGCCGCCTCTGCGCAACGGTATCTTCTTCATCCAGTCCTTGCGGATGTCCTCCGGCAACTGAGCAGTCATGGCTGTTTCGATGAAACCGGGGGCTACGGCATTGGCGCGCACGCCCTTGGGACCCAACTCCTGTGCGATTGACTTGGCCAGGGCTATCATTCCGGCCTTTGAAGCGGCGTAGTTGCACTGTCCGGCATTGCCGTGTACGCCTACCACAGAGGCCATATTGATGATGGAACCGCCGCGCTGGCGGAGCATAACGGGCGAACAGGCGTGGATAAAGTTGAAGGCTGACTTCAGGTTCACGTTGAGTACTGCATCCCACTGTGCCTCACTCATGCGCAGCATCAGCCCGTCCTTGGTGATACCTGCGTTGTTCACGAGAATATCTATAGTCCCGAAGTCCTCATGGATGCGCTTTACCGTCTCCTGAGTGGCCTCAAAGTCAGCGGCGTTGCCCGCATAGGCGCGGCAAGTGACGCCCAGAGCCTCTATTTCCTTGCGGGTTGCTTCCAGACCGGCAGCCATTTCATCGTTGAGTACAAGGTCTGTGAATGCGATGTTCGCACCTTCAGACGCAAATTTCATAGCGACAGCCTTACCGATGCCGCGTGCAGCACCTGTAACGAGTGCCGTTTTACCACTTAACAATCCCATTTCTTTTGTGTAATTATTGGTTTTCAATGTTTTACGGGTGCATTGCCCCGCCTGCAAGCCGGCATTGGCCGTCAAGCAAGTGCAAATTTACGCAATCTGCCCGTAAAAGTACGCTCTTGAAGTTCCGATTTTTCATCCAGCCAACCGTCGCCCACAAATTTCCCAAAGGCTTGACCAACGTGGCATCTGTCACAGACAGACATGGAAACTACTTTGAATTGTAAGAAAGCATCAAGTATGTCTTGCACATTTACTAAAGGATTGCAGAGCCTTTCTGAAACAATGTTCTGCGACAGGACGAACGGGGAAGCCGTAGTAACGGCCGTAGCTGCCGACGCTGCGCTCACAGTCTCGGTGGCGGCCAAGTAGGTTTTGCCTGCAGCCAACGTGGAGCCAGTATACTTGAAGAAGCCAAAGAGCGAGGCATCATCCTTGGCGTGGCCTAAGGTATAGATGGTTTGGCCGCTGAGAGCGGGAGTAGGAACCGTGACCGACGAACCGCTCAATGCGCTGCTAACGCTTGAAGGAGCAACGCCGGTAAAGGCGAGCGCTATGCTGCCCTCGTTCTTCAGGATAAGTCCTGTTTCGGGGGCTACCACCGTGCCCGCAGCGAGGCGGGTGTCGTCGGTAAGCAGCAGTTGCCGCCCTCATAGGTGGGGGCATAGACCTCAACATCCGAGTTTTCGGGAACGGTGAGTTGGAAAGGGGAGCAAAGAGTGGAATAGCCCGCACTGCTCACGCTGCAATTGAGCGAGTTGTCCGCGCCGGCTTCGCCAAACTCAATTACGAGTTCGCCGCCTTCTGTGGTAGGCAAGGAGACCACAACGGCCGAGCCGTTAGACACGGTGACCTTACCGTCTTCACACTTGAGGGTGAGCACAGTTTGCCCATCAAGGGTGTGACAAGCTGAACCGACAGCCGCCACCTTCGTCCCGTTCTGCTGCACGCTGAAGCATGCGCTCCGGCTCTGGGCGAATGCACCACTCACAACGAGCAGCGAGACGGCACAAAGAGCCAAGCCCTTCGCCAACATCTGCTTGTCGCATCTCTTCATAGTTTGTGAGATATTAAATGCTTTAAAGCTTCCTAATCATTCAATCCGCTGCAAATATTACAGTTTTTGTCATATAAGCCTATTCCTGAACATTAACTACTTGGACAACAATTGGCAAAGCCTAACGATATAATGCAGAGGGGCGGATGCACACACTGTACATCCGCCCCTCTCTGCATTGTCATGCCCGGAAGTTACTTCTGTCCTAAGGCAAGTTTTGCGTTGGCATCCTCTGGGTCTATCTCAAGAATCTTGTTCCAATAGTTGTCAGAAGCCTCCTTGTCGTCCTGCAACAGGTAGTAGTAGCCGAGGTAACGGTAGGCTTCAAGCAGACGGGTCATGTCGGTCTTGTCACGCTCCGGCCGTGCGCTGATGATTTCCACGAGCTTTTCGTAGTAAGGCTTGGCCAGTCCGTCCTTGGTTTCGGGGTCGATATAGGAATTGATGCGCGCCTTGTAGAGAGTGGCAAAGTCTTCTGCGTCGGAATACTTGGCGAGAAGCTCGTCATAAACCTTCTCCGCATCGCGGAAAGCGGCGGTGCGCGCCTCGCCGGAGAGCTTGTCCGCACGCTGGATGTACATCTGTCCGAGTCCGGCATAGTCGGCTGCCGAAGCGTTGTCCAACCCGTTCATGTACTCACGGTAGCTGTTGACAGCATTGTCGTAGTCGTCCTTGGCCTTGTAGGCGTCGGCTATCTCCTTGTAGATGCCGGCACGCTTGTCCTTGTCGTCTATTTCCATGGTCAAAGCCTTCTGGTATTGCTCAAGAGCCTTGTCGTATTCCTGGTTCCCCTTGAGTGCATTGCCGTAGTAAACAACGTCGAAATAGGTGAACTTGGCACTGTCTGACTTGTTGAACAGGGCATCGGCATACTGCAACGCCGAGGAATATTCCTTCAGCTCGGTGCTGTTGAACATGGCAAGACGGTTGAACGTGGCGCTGCGCGGGTTTTTCGTCAGTCCGAACTTGGCCAGATCGAGTGCCTCCTGATACTTCTGGAGGAAATAAAGCGAGGTGGCATACTCCCAAATGTCCCTCTCTTCCAGCTTGTTTCTGTCGGCCTTGGCAAAGCAAGCCACTGCCTCGGCAAAGTTGTTTGAGGAATATTGGATGCGCCCCTCAAGGGCATCTACGGCCACATCGGGGCGTTGTGCGCGCAATTCCTCCATCTTTGCGATGGCTTCGGAGGGGCTTATCTTGCGATAGACGCTGGCATATTTTATGTAGGCGTCGGGAGTCTTGGGGTCAAAGTATATGGCCTGCTGGTACCACGAGGCAGCTGCGCCGCCGTCTTCGCGCATCTGCTCGACATCACCGAGCAACACATAGGCAGGAGCATAGTCCTTCTTCACCTTGATGGCCTTGTTGGCATAGTCAACGGCATTGGCAGTGTCCTTAACCTCATAGTATGCGCGGGCAATGCCCACGAGTACCTCGGCGTTCTTCTTGTTCTTCTTGAACACATCCTTCACTTGGTCGGCTGCATCCGCCGATTTGCTCTTGATAACCTTGGCAATGGCTTCTACGGTTGCCTTGTTGTCACTCTGTGCCGTGGCAGGAGCGAAAGCCGCAACGGACAGTACTCCCGCAAAAAGATATTTGATTGCTTTCATATTCTTGTTTTTTTTATTCTGTTGAAACATTGACTTCCCTTATCGTAACCTCTCCCCGGACAGGCATAAGCCCGGACTTGCAGATGACAAGCTGCCCCTTGGGAGAAGCGAGGAACTGTCCGAAGCCCCAAGGCAAGCCGTGATAGGGGTCGTTGATGAGGGCATAGAGAGTGCGCACCAACGGGTAGTTCCTGTTGAATATATAATATTGGTATGGCTTCCAGCTGCTTGTCACAGTGGCTTTGTCCATCCTGCTGACAGCCATGACCTGAATGTTCTTCTTGAATGTGACGTTCGTTGTGTCACGCTTGTCGTTCAACCAGTTGGAACCGATGATTCCTATGGCGTTCTTGTGGGTTGACACATAGTCAATGACCTGGCTGCTCTTGTTGACAGCCGAAATCTTCGGACTGGTGATGGGCTTTCCGCCCAAAACGGAGTCCTCACAGTAGTGAACGATGCTCGATTTGGCATTGTCGAACACTACGTCAAAGTCGCCAAGCGACGAGTTGGGGTAAACGTCCGACCACTTTGTGACCTCTCCCTTGAGGATTCTCACAAAGTCCTTGACGGTTATCATGGTGTCGGGGTTGCTCCTGTTGGTTATTATGGCAAGGCCGTCATAAGCGAACGGCACCTCCATGGGAGCGAACTTGCGCTGTTTGAGGTTCTCTCTTTCGGAGTCTTTCAGCCTGCGGGAGGTTATGGCAAGGCAAGTCATGGTGTCCATGAGCATCTTGACGGCCTTTGACTCGTCGGTATAGACGGCCTTTACCTTGGCGTCAGGGTAAGCCAGCTCGAAAACCTCGGCCTCTTCCTCTATGATGGGGCTGAAACTCTCATCACAATAAAACGATATGGACCCCGATGAGTAGGTGTCCGTTCTACCGTTTTTGGGTTTGTTGTTGCAAGACAACAACAAACCCAAAACGAAAGTCAATCCAACTGCTGCGTTGAATGTAGTTCTATTCATATACTATTGCAGTCTGAATGTCACAGGAACCGTGTACTTGACACGCACAGCTGCACCGTTCTGCTTACCGGGAATCCAGTGCGGCATGCTCTTCACGACGCGTTGTGCCTCCTTGTCGAGTGACGGGTCAACGGATTTGGCTACCTTCACATCGGTGATAGAGCCGTCGCGCTCAACCACGAACGTCACGATAACACGACCCTGTACGCCGTTCTCCTCAGCTACCACGGGGTATTTGATGTGAGAAGACAAGTATTCGAACAACGCCTGCGGGCCTCCGGGGAACTGCGGCATCTGCTCTACCACGTCGAAGACCTTGGTCTCTTCCTTAGGCTGCTCGGTCACGACGACCTGCTTAGCCTTGAGCACTTCACCTGACTCGTCGTTACCGACAACGGTAAGGGCGCCGATGGCAGTCTTGTTCTGGGACAATTCGTCCTGTGACTTCAGCTCCTCTTCAGGATTAACCTCCTCGTCCTTCTTGATGACAGGGGCTACGAATTTCACAGAACTCTTGACCTTTTCCACTACTTCCTGCTTCTGCTCAACCTTTATCGGCTCCTTGCGCTCAACCTTTGCCTCCTTTTTCTGTGCCAGCTTGGACAGTTCGACATCAGTAGTGACAGCCACTTTCTTCTGGCTTGCCTCTATGACGTTCTTAACGCTTACGCCTATGGCTATCAGAATGGCGACAATGGCTACGACAATAAGAGCCATAAGGTTTCTCTTGCCGGTGTCTTTACGCAGTTTGTAGGCTCCGTAGGACTGGTTGCGCCCCTCAAACACGAGGTCAACCCATCCGTTATCAATCAAATCTATCTTTGACATAATCTCAATTCATTAATTGTTAGACACTGGCTTAATTAATTCCCTTGAGTTTGAGCAGTTTCTCGTCGTCGGGATTAACCTTGTCAATGACATACTTGCCTATACTGCATATAGTCATCTCGTCGAGTGCGTCAACCATGTTCTTGTATGAAGCGGTGTCAAGCACCTTGATTATGACAGTCAGAGTTTCGATCTTTCCGCTTTCAAGTTTTCCGTTCTTTATGTCGGACAGTTCCTTCTGGTAGATGGAGTCGGGCATATTGGAGCTTAACTTCTTCTTGTCAAGTTTGCTTTTGGCGTCCATTACACGCGCTACGGGGTTGTATCCTTCCTCCACGGTGTGCGTTATGAGCACGTTGCGGAGTCCGTCCTTGCCCCATGTCGTTTCCTTTATGCAGGTAGGATCGTCGTACTTTGGAATACCGTCCACATGGTATATCTTGTCGTTGGAGGCAAGATAGAGTGTCACCGTGTGCGATGCTTTGGTCGCATTGCGGTCTTCATCGTTGATGTTCTTATCGTTGCTCGGCATGGTAAGCTGCATTGCTGACGGCTTACTCAGGGTAGTACAGAGCATGAAGAACGTGATAAGAAGCATCATCATATCCACCATCGGCGTGAAGTCCACGCGGGTTTCCATCTTTTTCTGCTTGCTTGCTTTCTTCTTTGCCATGTATTATTCCTCCGAAGTCTTAAGGTTAGTGATAAGCTGGTAGCGGTTCTCGTTCATGTCCTGAAGCTCCGACATCATCTTTTTGACCACTTTGTATGGCGTTGCAGCGTCACACTTGATGGCTATCTTGATGTCCGAATTGGCGTCACGGGCCGCCGCAATCCACTCTTGGAACTCACTCATTGACCCACTGAGGCTGTCTGTGGGCACACCCATCGTCTTGATAGCTTCGGTACGCTTGTCTGACTCAAGGCCAAGATAGTCGGCCAAGGCGCTGAGAGGTACGCCTACCATTGCCTCTTCCTGGAAGTTTTTCAGCTGAGCCTTTGTCAGAGAGATACCGAACTTGCCTGTCACGGTGCTGAGCATCATGTTCATGTCATTCTTGTTCTCCGTTCCCACGAAGATTTTGCCTTTCGGGTCAACAAGAATGGTCAGGACGCTGCTCTCAGGCACCTTGACTTCTGACACCGAGCTTGGCGTAGTGACCTTTACGGGTTCTGGCGTCAGGAATGTTGAGGTCAACATAAAGAAGCACAGAAGCAGGGTCATCACGTCAGACATGGGGGTCATGTCTATCCAGACGTCTTTCTTTTGAATTTTTATTTTACCCATTAGTTGTGAGAATTAAAAGGTAAAACAATTAAGCCTCGTCTGCGTGGTTAACGTCGTAAGTTGTTGCGATTGTATAACCTACCTCGTCAAGTGCGTATGTCAGCTTGTCAATCTTGTTTGTGAAGAAGTTGTAAACCACAACGGCAATCCATGAGGTCAAAATACCGGAAGCCGTGTTCACAAGAGCCTCGGAGATACCTTCGGAAAGTGCGGCAGAGTCAGCGCCGCCGCCAGACGAAAGGGCTGCGAAAGAACGGATCATACCGAGCACAGTACCGAACAGGGCGGTAAGAGTACCGAGGGTTACGATAGTGGCAACGATCGGGAGGTTCATCTGAAGTGTGGGCATTTCAAGCTGTGTAGCCTCCTCGTGAGCCTGCTGAATCTTGGCTATCTTCTGTGCCTTCTTCACTCCGCTGATGCCTTCAACGTCCTTGTAGGCGCGGATAGAGGCCGACACAACGTTGGCCACAGAACCCTTCATCTTGTCGCAGAGCTTCTGTGCTTCGTCGAACTTGCCGGCTTTGATAAGCTCTTTCACCTGGATTGTGAACTTGCCGAGGCTCATTGTACCGAAAGCGCTGCGCAGTGCGAAGAAACGCTCGATGCCCAAGCAGAACACGGAGAGCAAAAGAGTGAAGATGATAGGCACCACGAAGCCTCCTTTATACACTGTTCCGAGCATGTTACCGGGCAGCGGGTGGCCTGCGGGGTCGCCGTTTACGAAGTTGTCAGGATTACCGAAAACGGTATAGAACACCGTTTCACCTGCTATGAAGCAGATAAGGATGATCACCCATGCATTCTTGATACCACCAAAGCCCGATTTCTTTTTAGCTGGGGCAGCAGCTGCTTTTGTTGTTGCCATAATTTGAAAGTTTTAATTTTTAATTATTTGAGTTTATAACGATTAGTTTCTCTTTTTCATGGCAGCCAAACGGATATGTGGAACGCAGTATTCCGCCTCGTTTTACCGAAGGCAAAGGTAACAAAATACGCAGAACTAAGGAATTAATTAATAAGATTTAACCCAATGTCTCCACAATTTCGACAGTTCAGCTCTGCCGTTTGTATTTGCCGCCCCGCAGTACGAGTGCAGCAGCCCGGCCGTCCGCACATGGAAAACGGCCTGTTTGCGCATCACACCCCGGCGGTTTGCGACCCGCAAACAGGCCGCTTTTCAGCCGAAACCCGCCGGGGTTTGCACCACAAGAGGCCGGGACGCAAAAAGGAAGTGGCGGCAAAGGACGCCCATTACGTTCCTTTACCGCCACAATATCCTGGTTCATGCGCCGCATCCTGATGTCAGTGCAGTGCGGCCAAGGCCTTCTTTATCCGGAACATGGCCTCCTTGATATTGTCTTCGCTTGTGGCATAGCTCATACGGAAGCACTCGCCGTCGCCAAAGGCATCGCCTCCGACTGTAGCCACATGAGCCTTTTCAAGCAGATACATTGCAAAGTCCGACGAATTGGCCACCATCGTTTCGCCATCGGTCTTCCCGAAGAACGAACTGCACTTGGGGAAGAGGTAGAAAGCCCCTTGCGGCACATTCACCTCAAGCCCCGGTATGTCCTTGGCAAGCGACACGATAAGGTCACGGCGGCGTTCGAAAGCCCTGCGCATATCCTCCACGCAATCCTGCGACTCCACATAAGCGGCCACTGCGGCCATCTGGCTCACGGAACAGGGGCCGCTGGTGTATTGTCCCTGCAACTTGTTGCACCCTTTGGCTATCCATTCCGGCGCGGCAATATAGCCTATGCGCCAGCCGGTCATGGCATAAGCCTTGGAAACTCCGTTCACCACTATCGTGCGCTCTTTCATTCCGTCAAACTGCGCGATGCTTTCGTGCCTGCCTACATAGTTGATGTGC
This sequence comes from Lachnospiraceae bacterium, assembly GCA_963590445.1. Classification (GTDB taxonomy): domain Bacteria; phylum Bacteroidota; class Bacteroidia; order Bacteroidales; family Bacteroidaceae; genus Prevotella. Next base: position 10,899 of record CAVAPI010000055.1, read on the forward strand.
TCGTAAATCTCGTCGGCCAGTACAAACAAGTCGTCGTGGCGCAGTATGACATCGGCCAGTCCGCACAGCTCGTCCTTTGAGTACACGCTTCCCGTGGGGTTGCTCGGCGAGCAGAGAATGAGCATTCTCGTCTTGGGAGTGATTGCCGCCTCAAGCTGTTCGGGCGTCATTTTGAAGTTCTGGGCAAAGCCTGCCTCGACTATCACGGGCACGCCGCCGGCCAGTTTGGCCATCTGCGGATAGGAAACCCAGTAGGGGGCCGGTACAATCACCTCGTCGCCGCTGTTGACCAAGGCCATTATCGTGTTGCAGACACTCTGCTTCGCACCGTTGGACACCACTATTTCGTTCACTCCATAGTCGAGTCCGTTCTCGCGCTTCAGCTTTTCGGCTATCGCCTTGCGCAGGTCTGCATAGCCTGTCACGGGCGAATACCTTGAATAATTCTCGTCGATGGCCTTCTTGCCGGCCTCCTTTATGTGGTCTGGGGTGTTGAAATCCGGCTCGCCGACGCTCATGTTGATTACGTCCAAGCCCTGTGCTTTCATCTCTGAACTCTTTTGCGACATGGCCAAAGTGGCTGATGGCGCAAGCCTTTGCAGACGGTTTGATAATTGTGCCATAGTGTTATTGTTGTATTTGTTTGTTCTTATATATTTATGTATGCCCACGTCCGTTGCGACGAAAGCATCGGTTTCTGTTCTTTTTCACTTGATATGCAGGAGGTGGCCCATACGGTCTTTCTTAGTTTTCAGATACTTGTAGTCATATTTGTTGGGAGTTATCTCTATCGGAACGTTCTCCACGATCTCCAGACCGTATGCTTCCAGCCCCACACGCTTCGTGGGGTTGTTGGTAAGCAGCCGCATCTTGTGTACTCCGAGCTGCCTCAGTATCTGCGCGCCGCACCCGTAGTCGCGCTCGTCGGGCTTGAAACCGAGGTGGACGTTGGCGTCCACGGTGTCGTAGCCTTCCTCCTGCAGCTTGTAGGCGGCAATCTTGTTCATCAAACCTATGCCGCGCCCTTCCTGTTGCATATACACGAGCACGCCTTTGCCCTCCTTTTCTATCATTTCCATAGCCTTGTGCAGCTGTTCCCCGCAGTCACAGCGGCAACTGCCGAGGATGTCGCCGGTGGCACACGACGAGTGAACCCTCACAAGGATAGGCTCGTCGTCCTTCCACTCGCCCTTTACCAGTGCGAAATGCTCCAGCCCGCTGCTCGTCTGGCGGAAAGGTATCAGTCTGAAGTGGCCGTATTTGGTGGGCATATCAACCGTATTGCCCACCTCAACCAGCGTCTCGCGCTTCAGCCGGTAGGCTATAAGGTCTTTTATCGTGATGATTTTCAGCCCGAACTGCTTGGCGAAAACTTTCAAGTCGGGCAGACGCGCCATGGAACCGTCGTCGTTCATTATCTCCATGAGCGCACCCACGGGGTACAGCCCGGCCAGTTTGCACAAGTCAACAGCTGCCTCTGTGTGGCCGGAACGCCTCAGCACACCGTTGTCCTGGGCATACAGCGGATTGATGTGGCCGGGGCGGCCGAACGTTTGCGGCGTGGAAGCCGGGTCCGCCAGTGCCTTTATGGTTGCCGCGCGGTCGGCGGCCGACACGCCGGTGGTGCACCCTTCCAGCTTGTCAATGGTAACTGTGAACGGTGTACCGAGCACTGACGTGTTGTCAGCCACCTGGTGCGGCAGGTCAAGTTCCATGCTTCTGCCTATAGTCAGGGGCGCACACAGCACTCCGCGTGCGTTTTTCAGCATGAAATTCACCTTTTCGGGCGTTATTTTCTCTGCGGCAATGATAAGGTCTCCCTCGTTTTCGCGGTCCTCATCGTCCACTACTATCACAAAATTGCCGGCCTTGAAGTCTTCAAGGGCTTCCTCTATTGTGCTAAGTCTGACATCGTCCATATGATTATAGTATATATAATAAGGTGTTAATGGGGTTGTTTTATAGTCTCGATACGCTTCACTATCCTCTCGTTGGTCTGCCTTATTGCCTTCAAGTCGCGCGACAGGCGCAGACGGAACCGCCACATGCGCAGATAGAAGAACGCCCCCAGGGGCAGAACCACGCCCGTAGCTATGTTGAGCGCGCGGCTTCTGAACGGTCTGGTGTGCGCATGAGTGGCAATGATGGGATAGTTGTTCAGCTCGGCCAGAACTATGCCGTCACGGGAGTTGGACAAATCCTCGATAACGCTTTCCAATTCTTCGTTAATCTGCCTTATGCGCCGGTCATCCCCTTGCCTGAAGAACACCTTTATGGGGTTTGGCGCTCTCAGGAGCCTGTGTTCGTCCGAATACTCCGCCACTTCTGCGGTTATGCGGCAGAGTATCGCTGCGTCGGCGGTGTAGTTGGGATCGTCGATTATTACCTCTTTCTTGTAAATGTGCCGCTTTGTGCGTATTCCGAGCACGGCACAGGCCATGCTGCGGTACAGTTCCATATTGAAGACCGCCGAGTCCTTGTTGGCCTTGTACGTAAAGAACGCCGCAAGCGGTGTCAGTACGGCCGTGGAGATCCACTTCCCGAACCACACTGTCCAGTTTCCGTCGCGCGCCATCCTCATTCCGGAGTTCTCGAAGATGTAGTAAACGATGAACACCAGCACGGATATTATGACCGGCACGCCCAGTCCGCCCTTGCGGATGATCGCACCCAGAGGCGCACCGATAAAGAAGAATATCAGGCATGACAGGGATAGCGATATCTTGTTTATCGCTTCTATCTCGTGAGTGCGCTCCACGCGCCAGAGACTCTTCATGTAGTCGCCCTTCATGGCTATGTCCGCCGCGTCCATCTGCACGTTGTTCAGTGCCGATTTCACCGCATTCCGCTTCGTTTCGTGGTCTGTGCGCGCAAGCACCGTGTCTATATCCACCCGTCCGGCGGCCACTTCCTTCACGGCTTTGGCCGAATCTTTCGCCGTCAGGGCCGGCATATAATATGTAGTCCGTTGAGCCTGTGCGTAGAAGGCACGTCCCACACTGTCGTTGAACGTCCGTATGGAGTCGAGGTCATGGCGTATTTTGCCCATGCTCTTCGACTGCGCACTGTTGGAAACGCCCGCCACATCGGCCATATTGAAGCCTCCGTCGAAGTCGAGCACTATCCTTTTGCGAGCGAAAGTCTCGCGACGGTAAGGCACGTTTGCGCTTCCGGCCAAGTCCTGCGACTGCATATTCTCAAACCACTCGCCGCTGTACAGCGTCAGCAGCAGGTGTTTCTTCTCGGCTGTGGACTGCATCGTGCCAGAATCCGCAAGGATTATGGCCGCATCCTCGTAACTGCCGTTCATCTTGTATATCATTATACCGTACAGCTTTCCCGTCTCCAAGTCTTTCTTTTGGACATACAGGTTGCAGTTGGGTATCCCGTCATAGAATATTCCCTCAGGTATTTCCAGCTCCGGGTTCTTCTGCTTCATCGAGAGCAAAAGCTGTCCGAACTGTTTGTTTGACTCCGGCCCTATGACATTCTGGAAATAGAACGAGCAACAGGCCACCAGCGATACTATCACAATAAGTGAGCGCATAGCCTGCATCAGAGATATGCCGGCAGCCTTGATGGCAGTAAGTTCAGAACTTTCTCCAAGGTTGCCGAACGTAATCAGCGACGACAGGAGAATGGCCAAAGGGAAAGCCTGGGGCATGAGCATTATGCCCATATACCAGAAGAACTGCGCAAGCACCTGCAACGACAACCCCTTGCCTATCAGCTCATCGACATAACGCCAGAGGAACTGCATCATCAGAACGAACTGACATATGAAGAATGTCCCGACAAACAGCAGTCCGAACTGCTTGGCTATGAATATGTCTAACTTCTTGATACGGAACATTAGTGTCGTTTTTGCCTTGTGCGCAATGTCAATCTGCAAAATTAACACAAAAAGGCAACAGTAAACAGGTTTACCCTTCTGTTTTTTGTTTTTTTATGTTTCAACATTTCAGAACGGCAAGTTGGTGCTCAGAATTATTTGATATGGATATACTCTTTCTTTTTGGCCGTATGTTCGGGTCGAAGAGGGAGTGTAGCGGGCTGCACGACCGATGAAAGCCGGGCATACAGGCAAAAAGAAAGTGCAGAGACATGTCAAAGTACAACAGACATCTGCTGATATATTACTTGTACGAATATTTTTGAACACCTACTTATCCTTAATTCTTCATTTTCCCGTTCCCACTCCGAGCATTCCTCGTTCCTATCATTAGGAAGTGTTAACGGTAGAGGGGGCTAATGCAAACGCCTTTTAACACAAATTTCTTGAACACATCAAGATAATATATTACTTTTGCCCGGTTTCTCTACGAAAAGTTTGTGCTGTCAAAGGATGTCTGTCCTTTTGCAGCAACATGGAATACCTGCTTTTCTTTATTTGCGGCATCTTCGAAGCCGACTATAGTGCATGGCGTGTAATCCCCACGTTCCGCTAACGCTCCACAAGGGCAAACATACATTGCCCGAAGACTTCAGCGCAGCCTTCAGGAGGTACGTCGCCCCCGACGTACCAAATAAAGCATAAGCTTTAAGTGTCCTGTGCTTGGGCTATGCAGTGGGCTTTTGCCGAAATCCGCCCACGAATGGTACGGGGCGGCCAAGTTTGCTCTTGTGCTTCATCTTCGCACGAATGGTACGTCGGGGGCGGCGTACCTCCTAACGCAAGAGCAAACTAGGCAGCCCCGTACCATTCGTTCACATGACAGCAAACATTCTGTCCTAACCATCGCTTGCCAAACATTTTGTTCCCTTTTCTTTTGTTTGTTCAGAAAAATACAATAACTTTGCCACTGGACGAATTCAGCAAATTGTGTCGTGAACACATGAAGCCGACGCGTCCAAGCCTCAAGTCCACGCCGAGCCTTTTGCAATGTTTCGCACTTGCAGATAAAGGAGGGCTGGGTGGGTAAAGAGGCACGACATAATTAAGGCGTTTACTTGACGCTCTGTTTGAGACCCATCGAATCTAGCAAATTCACAATCTAAGTCTTGAACTTAGCAACGGTAGATGCTCCGGGTGTGATTATATCATTCCCGTATGGTTTCTCTGCAAGCCATTATTGTACCATTATGTGTGCAATGTGTTTTGCGCATGAGTTCCATACGCTGTTTGGTTTTTCATATCGGCGTGGGCTTCTGACGTTGGATGTCAAAGCACTACCTTTTATCATTGTTACTTGCTTGATTATCAGCAGGTACACGAGAATGTAAACGTAAGCATATTTTTATTGGGTGACAAAATAGAACCAACAAAATGAAAAACAAATCTTGTGCAACAAATTTTGCTACCCATCAAG
>CAVAPI010000056.1:0-16038 GCA_963590445.1 Lachnospiraceae bacterium
CCTTGTTGGGCTGCACCGGCATGTTCATCAGGCTCGAAACCATGCGGCTTGTGGGGTATATGCGTGTGGTATTGATATTGGTGTCAATGTCTATATGCTTGTGACACTTCAGTATCATGGCTATTTCTTCGAGTGAAGTGTTGCCTGCGCGCTCGCCGATGCCGTTGATTGTCACCTCCACCTGGCGCGCTCCGTTAAGCACACCGCTGAGGGTATTGGCCGTAGCCATGCCCAAATCGTTGTGGCAATGGGTGGAAATCACTGCGCGTTCGATGCCGTCAACGTGCTCAACGAGATACTTTATCTTCTCTCCATACTCCGCCGGCAGACAGTAACCCGTCGTGTCGGGGATGTTAACCACAGTGGCTCCGGCCTTTATCACGGCCTCTACCACACGCGCAAGGTACTCGTTTTCGGTGCGCCCGGCATCCTCTGCGTAGAACTCAACGTCCTCTACGTACTTCTTTGCATACTTTACGGCAGCCACAGCACGCTCGATTATCTCCTCGCGGTTGCTGTTGAACTTGTACTTGATGTGCGGGTCGCTTGTGCCAATGCCAGTGTGTATGCGCTTGTGCTTGGCGTATTGCAGAGCCTGTGCGGCCACGTCTATGTCCTTTTCCACCGCACGTGTGAGTGCGCAGATGGTCGGCCACGTCACTGCCTTGGATATTTCTATCACCGAATTGAAGTCTCCGGGGCTTGAAATGGGAAACCCTGCTTCGATAACGTCAACCCCAAGCTGCTCCAGTTGCTTGGCCACTTGTATCTTCTCAACGGTATTCAGCTGGCAACCGGGCACTTGCTCGCCGTCACGCAGCGTTGTGTCAAAAATAAACAGTCTGTCGCTCATATCTTTTCTTGTCGTTTTTGTTTCTTCTCTTGTAGCCTTAAATGAAAGAACCTTCCCCACTTTGAAGTGAGAAAGGTTCACAAGCTATGTCTGCTGTCCACAGTTATGCACACGTTTCATCACTTCCGCCCTGCTTCTGAAGTCGGATTATAATATTAATAATGTGTAGTAAACCTGTGTAAGCCATTCGTCTCTTTTGTTTAATCGGATGCAAAGTTAGCCATAATTTGCCGAATAAACAAATAAACAGTAAGTTTTTTGATGCAAAAACCGTTAAAACGGCACTTTTCTGCCGCCGCTTTGCGCCAAGGGACTGCGGAGTCTTTGTCCCCGGACGGTCACTTTCCGAGGAATTTGCCGCTGATATAGTCGTTCAGAGCTTCGCGGTAGCTGTCGCCGACGGGCAGGTCGCAGCCGTTGTCCAGTATGATTCTGCTCCTGTTGATTTCGGTAATGTGGTGCAGGTTGATGACATACGACTTGTGGATGCGCATGAAGTCGGAGCCGGACAGCCGTTCCTCTATCTTCTTCATGCTCAGCAGCACCGTCACGGGCTTGGTTTCCGAGGCCAGATGGATGCGCAGGTACTCTGACATGCCCTCTATATATATAATGTCATGCACGAGTATGCGCACAACCTTGTACTCTGACTTCAGGAAGATGGTCTCGTCCTTGTCAACAGGGGCGACACTGGCGGCGTGGAGCAGGTCGTACTGGCGCTTCACCTTGTCGGCTGCCTGCATTATGTCGCCCATACCGAAGGGCTTGAGCAGGTAGTCGATGGCGTCAACCTTGAACCCTTCGACGGCAAACTCCTGGTATGCGGTGGTGAAGACCACCAGTGGCGGGTCCTGGAGCGACTTCACGAAGTCCAGGCCGTTGAGATCCGGCATGTTAATGTCGATGAAGACTGCGTCAATGGGCTGTTTGTCCAGCAGGGGTATCGCCTCCAGCGCGCTCTGGCAGCAACCTGCCACTTCGAAAAAAGGCACTTTGGCCAGATAGGCGGCCAGTTGCTTGAGCGCAAGCGGCTCGTCGTCGATGGCGAGGCATCTGATTTTGTTCATTCCTTTGGTTCGTTTTGGTTCTAAGCGTTGGTTCCGTTGTCATGTGCGCCTGTTTTCTGGGGCAGAGGCTTTATCGGCAGCCGCAGGGACAGGCGGTATTCGCCTCCCGAAGCGTCGGTGTGCAGCTCGTAACTGTCGCCGTAGAGCAGCTGCAACCGCTTGGTTGCGTTCTTCAGCCCCACGCCTCCGTGGCGGTCTTCGGCTGTCGGCTTGATGCTGTTGTTGCAGTTGAACACCACTTGCCGTGCGGTTTCGTCCACCCTTACGGCCACTTCTATGAACGACTCCTGCTGATAGCTCACGCCATGCTTGAATGCGTTTTCCACAAACGTGGTGAACAGCAGCGAGGGCACCTGGATTTCAGACAGCCTCTGCGCGCCTTCCTGTGCGCCGGAGGCCTCTTCCTGCGGCAGGGTGAGCGAAATGCGCACCTTGTCGGTGTACCTTATGCGCATCAACTCGATGTAATGGGCTATGAAGTCGGCCTCCTTTTGCAGCGGAGCCATTGTCCTGTTGCCTTCATACAGCACGTAGCGCATCATTTTCGACAGCACTTCTATCGTGGTCTTGGCCTGTTCCGGGTCAATATCCACCAGTGCGTGGATGTTGTTGAGCGTGTTCATGAAGAAGTGGGGGTTGATCTGGTACTTCAAATACTCCAGTTGGCGGTTCAGGTTCTCCCGCTCCAGCTCCTTCATACGCTTGCTGTCGTCGAGCGACTTGAAGTATATTTTGGTGCCGACGTTAACCCCCATGAGCAGCATGACGATGATAAACGCCACAGAGTCCTGCCCTCCGAAGGCGCGGGGCGGCTTTTCGCGTTCCATGTCCTTTCCCTTCGGCCCCATGTCTCCACCCCTTGGCTTCATGTCCGCGCCGTTTGTCTCCGCGCTCTGCCCTTTTGGCTGCGGCTCCATGCCCATATCGGGCGGCGAAGGTGGCGTCATGTCGCCGCCGGGGAGCGGTCTGTCGCCGTCAATGGGCGTCATGTCGCCGCCAAAGGGCATCGGAGGCCTCCCGTCCATGCGCTCTTCGGCTCGCAGCTCGTGGGGTTGCAGCTTTTCGGGGCGGTGGGGACGGCACAAGACCTGGTAGCCTGTGAAGGCGGCGACAAGGGCTGCGGCCAGAAAGGCGTACAGCCAGCGGCGGTTGCGATAGACCAACTGGGGCGCAATGAGGAAGTTGTGGATGCAGAAGGCCGTGAGGAACACCGTGAGCAGCCCCCATGCACCCAGCAGGTCGTGCCAGTCGAACCCGTCAGTGTGCAGGTCGTCCTGGCCGGTGTACAGGGAAAAGGCCGAAACTGCGTACATTATAGTCCACAGCACGGCATACAGTATCAGCTCCGCCCTCTTTTGTCCGTGCATAATTGCGCTGAAAAGTATGTGGTCCAGTCGTTTCATTGTCTATAACGCACGTTCCTTTAATATATTGCTGTTCGGGTTGACAATTGCCGGGGGTCGTTTCCGCCGCCCCCGCCGCCGGGTCCGCCCTGCGCAAGGGCGCTGGCGCATGAAAGGAACACGCACTGTACAGGAGTAAATGCCTTTTCCATAATCGGTGTATTTGCTGGTTTTGGCAATTAAAGGTTAAGGACAGCGCCCCCGGACGGCACGGATGCCTGTTGCCGGCAGCCCAAGTGCAGTTTGTCTTGTGCAAAGATAGCCCAACCGTACAGCCTTTGCAACATATTTCAACGAACGGGCTTTGTCTGTCAACAAGTGGGCTTGCGGGGGCGGAAACGGGGCTTTGCGCTTCCTGTCGGGAGGGGCTGCCGCGGGAGGGCGGTCTGGTAGCTGTCGCCAAACCGCCCGTTTGCGCATTGCAAACCGCCCCTTTGGCTGTCGCAAACCGCCGGGTTACGGGTGGAAAACGGGCGGTTTTTCCCGGCGCAACGCCGGGCCCTTTTGCAAAAGGCTTGGGCAGTATCGCGGAAACGAGACAAGATAACCGGCGGAGAGTGCCGTTCGCACGGATAAATTTCGTATTTTTGCCAAGCCGGAACCGCCCCTTGCTGCCTCCGTAAGGAAGCGCCGGACGGCGGAAACGGCAGGAAAAAGACTATAAGGCACAATGGACGAGAGAACAGGGGAACGCCTCAAGGAGATAAAACGGTCGTTCCGCATGATGATGAACGGCGTTGCGGCGCAGTCAATGCGCGACAAGGGGCTGGAATACCACGTGAACTGGGGGGCTTCGCTGCCCATGCTCAAGGCGAAAGCCAAGGAGATAGGCAAGGATTATGACCTTGCCATTGAGCTGTGGAAGGAAGATGTGAGGGAATGCAAGGTGCTTGCCACCCTCCTGATGCCGCCCGAAAGGATGCTGCCCGAAGTGGTTGACATCTGGATGGAGCAGACACGGTCGCAGGAAATGGCCGAGCTGGCCTCGCTGAACCTGTACCGACACCTGCCGTTTGCGGCGGAAAAGGCTTACCGGTGGATGGCTTCCGACAAGGAACTCTACCAGCTGTGCGGCTTCCACGTGCTTTCGCGCCTCTTCATGAACGGACAGCAACCCAACGAACGGGGCATCAACGAGTACATAGACCAGCTTCAGGCTGCCTTGCAGGGCGGCTCTCCTGCCGTAAGGAAGGCGGCCATGGCAAGCGCACTGCGCTTTGCCGGATTGGGACTGGTGTATGAGCGTCTGGCAAAAAGCGCATTGAGAAGTGTCGGACTGGAACTTTTTTAGCCTTATGCGGACAGATTCTGAATAAAATGTATTAATTTTGTGCGGTTTATGAATAGGAACTGACAATGAAAGACAGTGTGAAAGCGTCCGTAAGGCGGATACTTACCAGCTATCTGGAGCTGAGCAACCACAGGAAAACGCCTGAAAGATACGCCATACTCGATGCAGTTTACAGCATCAACGGCCACTTCACACTCGAAGAACTCGGCGCAAAGCTCGCCGACGACGCACACTTCCCGGTCAGCAGAGCCACACTCTACAACACCCTGAGGCTGTTTATGGAACTGCGTCTGGTCATCCGGCACAGGTTTCAGGGCACTACACGGTACGAAGCATGCTACGACAACAACAGCCATTGCCACCAGATATGCACCGTGTGCAGCAAGGTTACGGAGATAAAGTCGCCGGAAATCATGGCGGCAGTCAACGGGTTGCAGCTTAAAAGGTTCCGCAAGGACGGCTTTACATTATATATATATGGTGTGTGCCGCAACTGTCAGGCCAAGCAAACCCGGCAGAAAAACAGTGCAAAGCAACGAAAAACAAAAGATAATCAGTAGTTATGAGCAAAGGAAAGATAGACGTTCTCCTTGGCCTGCAGTGGGGCGACGAGGGCAAAGGCAAGGTTGTCGATGTGCTGACACCGCAGTATGACGTGGTAGCACGCTTCCAGGGAGGCCCCAACGCAGGGCATACGCTGGAGTTTGAGGGGCAGAAATATGTCCTCAGAAGCATCCCTTCGGGCATTTTCCAGGGCGGTAAGGTCAACATAATAGGCAACGGAGTGGTGCTGGCGCCCGACTTGTTCATGGAAGAGGCAAAGGCTCTTGAGGCCAGCGGCCACGATTTGCGCAGCCGACTGCACGTCTCGAAGAAGGCACACCTTATCATGCCGACCCACAGAGTGCTCGACGCCGCCTACGAAGCGGCCAAAGGCAAGAGCAAAGTGGGCACCACAGGCAAGGGAATAGGCCCGACCTACACCGACAAAGTGTCGCGTAACGGTCTGCGCGTGGGCGACATCTTCGAGAATTTCGCCCTGAAATACGCCGAACACAAGGCACGTCACGAGGCAATACTCAAGTCCATGGGCTATGAATACGACATAACCGAGGTGGAAAAGAAGTGGATGGAGGGCATCGAATACCTGCGCCGCTTTGAGATAGTGGACTCCGAACACGAGATAAACCGCCTGCTCAAGAGCGGCAGCAGCGTGCTCTGCGAAGGCGCACAGGGCACTATGCTCGACGTGGACTTCGGTTCTTACCCCTTCGTAACGTCATCCAACACCATCTGTGCCGGCGCTTGCGTCGGCCTGGGCATCGGCCCCAACAAGATAGGCGAGGTGTTTGGCATAATGAAAGCCTACTGCACGCGCGTCGGGGCAGGCCCTTTCCCCACGGAACTGTTCGACTCCACAGGCGACAAGATACGCCAGCTGGGCCACGAATACGGCGCTGTCACCGGACGGGAACGCCGTTGCGGATGGATAGACCTCGTGGCTTTGAAGTACGCCATAATGGTTAACGGAGTGACACAGCTCATTATGATGAAGAGCGACGTGCTGGATGGCTTCGAAAACATAAAGGCTTGCGTGGCCTACAGGCAGCACGGAAAGCAGATAGACTACTTCCCCTACAACATAGAGGAGGGCATCGAGCCGGTCTATAAGGAGCTTCCCGGATGGAAAACCGACATGACGAAGTTCACAAGCGAGGCACAGTTCCCCAAGGAGTTCAAGGATTACATCAATTTCCTGGAGGCTGAGCTTGAAACACCCATCAAGATAATATCAATAGGTCCCGACCGCGACCAGACAATCGTCAGGAAATAATGGCACAGAAACCAAGCATACCGAAGGGAACCCGTGACTTCTCGCCCGTCGAGACGGCCAAACGCAACTATATATTCGACACTATACGGTCGGTATATGCCCTGTACGGCTTCCAGCAGATAGAGACTCCGGCCATGGAAACCCTCCAGACGCTGATGGGAAAGTATGGCGAGGAGGGCGACAAGCTGCTGTTCAAGGTGCTCAACAGCGGCGACTTCATGTCGAAAGTCGATGAGCGGGACTTGCAGGAGCGCAATTCGCTCCACCTCGCCGCACGCCTTTGCGAGAAAGGACTGCGCTATGACCTGACCGTACCATTCGCCCGGTATGTGGTAATGCACCGGGATGAGCTTCAATTACCGTTCAAACGCTACCAGATACAGCCCGTTTGGCGTGCCGACAGGCCGCAGAAAGGAAGGTACAGGGAGTTCTATCAGTGCGACGCGGACGTGGTTGGCAGTGACTCACTGCTCAATGAAGTGGAGCTGATGCAGATAGTTGACACCGTTTTCACGCGCTTTGGCGTCAGGGTAAGCATCAAGATAAACAACCGCAAGATACTCACCGGCATTGCCGAAGCGATAGGTGCGCCTGACAAGATAGTCGATATAACGGTGGCAATCGACAAACTTGACAAGATCGGACTGGACAGTGTCAATGCCGAACTGCGCGACAACGGACTCTCGGACGATGCCGTTGCAAGGCTGCAGCCGATAATTTCGCTCAGCGGAAGCAACGACAACAAGCTCGCAACCATAGCGGATGTGCTCAAGGACAGCGAGGTCGGGCTGAAGGGAGTGGAGGAGACACGCTTCATACTCGACACGTTGAAGACCGCAGGGCTTGCCAATGAGATTGAATTTGACCTCACTCTTGCGCGCGGACTCAACTATTACACGGGTGCAATCTTTGAGGTTAAGGCTCTCGACACGCCCATGGGCAGCATCACGGGCGGCGGTCGCTATGACAATCTCACCGGCATTTTCGGAATGCCCGGCCTAAGTGGGGTGGGTATCTCGTTCGGTGCCGACCGGATATTCGACGTTCTGAACGCCCTCGACCTTTATCCTAAGGAGGCTGTGGGCGGCACCCAGCTGCTCTTTATCAACTTCGGAGACAGGGAAACGGCCTACTGTATGCCAATTGCAGCGGCGGTCCGCAATGCGGGAATACGCGCCGAGATATATCCCGACGGGGCGAAAATGAAGAAGCAGATGGCCTATGCCAATGCCAAGAGCGTGCCTTTCGTGGCTCTGGCCGGCGAGAACGAGATAGCCGAGGGCAAGGTGACGCTCAAGAACATGGCCACCGGCGAGCAGCGGATGGTCACTCCCGACGAGCTTGTGGCCGCAATCAGGCATTGAAGCGGCTCGCTTGTGACACGCGAATAAGGGGTTGTCGCTCTTGCCGATGACCCCTTTCAGTTTTATGTCCGGCTTCCTTGACAAGCCAATGCGGGCTTTCAATGCGGTGGAGGCGGCATTCAGGAAGAACAAATACAAACTTAAAGACCAACAAACCTAAAATGAACAGACTAAGAAACATCTCTGTGGCCGCAGTGCTTCTGCTGGTTCTGACGGCTTTCAAGCAGGATCACGTGCCTACAATCTTTATGATAGGCGACTCAACCATGGCAAACAAGAACATAAACCACGGCAGTCCCGAACGCGGATGGGGCATGGTACTGCAGTGTTACTTCGATGACCGAGTGAAAGTGGACAACCATGCGGTCAACGGGCGTTCGTCCAAGAGCTTTATCAACGAGGGACGCTGGCAGAAAGTGCTCGACCTGCTCAAGCCGGGCGACTATGTCTTCATACAGTTCGGCCACAATGACGAGAAGCCAAAGGCCGACCGGCACACCGATCCCGGCACTACGTTTGACGAAAACCTGCGCAAATTTGTGCGCGAGACGCGCGAAAAGGGAGGCATACCCGTGCTGTTCAACTGCGTGGTGCGCCGCAATTTCTTCAAGAAAACGCCCAAAAACGACGACGATGAGGCTCTGCGCAACACCGTGGGGGCAAAGGCCAAGCCCGAAGAGGGCGACACTCTCTACGACACACACGGCGACTACCGCTTCTCGCCGCGCAATGTGGCCAAGGAAATGGGCGTGGTTTTCATAGACGCGAACACCATTACGCACAATCTGGAGCAGGGTCTGGGGCGCGAAAAGTCCAAGAAACTGCACATGTGGTTCCTGCCTGGCGAGGAGAAGTCGATACCTAAGGGGCGCGAAGACAACACCCACTACAACGTGTATGGCGCACACGTGGTGGCCAAACTGCTGGCTGACGCAGTGGCAAAGGAAATTCCGGCACTCAAGAAGCGGTGCGTTGACTACGATATGGCGGTGGCCAAGAACGGCTGCGGCGACTGGTTCAGCGTGCAGGATGCCGTGGATGCCGCACCCGAAGGCAAGAAAACCACAGTCCAACTGTTCCGTGGAGAGTGGACAAAACCCACAGTCCCCAAGGGGAAGAAGGTGAAATTCATCCTGCGCAGCGGCGCAAAATGGAAGCAATAGCGCAGGTTTCTTCCGTACAGCCGCCGCTTCCGGCGGGCAAAAAGGAATGATTTGATTTACCGTCGGCCGGGTTGCCAAGAGCAGCCCGGCCGTTTTCTTTGCCCGACCTGCCCGTTTTCTAATGCCCGATTTGGTCTTGCGATGCCCAAACCGCCCGTTTACGGTGTCTGAACGGGCGCTTTATGATGTCTGACCTGCCCGTTTACGGTGTCTGAATGGCCTGTTTGCGGCGCACGTCCCGGCACTTTCGCTTGCAAGGGTTGCCGTTTGCGGCGGCAGACCGCTTCTTTCCGCAGTGGCAGGCGCCCTATTCCCGGCTGTAAAACTGCCGGGTTGCTGTCGGGGAGCGTTGTCTGAGAATGGTGATTTTGGCCGCTTTTGACCATTTTCTTGGGCTAAAATTTCAATTTTTCAATAATATTTAGTATATTTGTTGCGCATTTCAACATACTTTAAGGGAAGAGAGGCTTGTGAACAGGGCGTGTTACGTATTGTTAACGGTGCTCTTGGTGTGCTTGGGTTGCGAGTTCAACCTGCGTTCCAAGGCTGGCGGCGCATCGTCGGAGGCGGTGTCCGTTGACCGTTATGACCGTATCCAGAGCCTTTACCTGACCACCGGCGACTTCTCGGCCTTGCAGCAGATGAACACAAGTTACCCGATGCAGACCCGTACATTGATTGAAGACGTGTTGAAAATAGGCCGGGTGAACGACCCGGAGATAAACTCCAAGTTCCTCAAGTTCTACCAGGACACGACTCTACAGGCGCTTATCAATGAGGTGGAGCAGCAGTATGTGACGATGGATGACGTGAACAAGGGACTGACCGAGGCGTTTTCGAGGCTGAAGAAGGAAATTCCCGGTCTGGAATACCCCGAGGTATATGCCCAAATCGGTGCGCTCGACCAGAGCATCATAGTGGGCAACAACACGCTGGGCATCGGTCTGGACAAGTATCTCGGCTCCGACTATCCGCTGTACCGGCAGTTCTACCCCGAATCCCAGCGCGCACTGATGACAAGGGCGATGATTGTGCCCGACTGTCTGGTGTTTTACCTCTTGAGTCTGTACCCGATGCCCCACGACAGGCAGCTCTCGCAGCTTGAATGTGACCTGCACATGGGTACGATACTGTGGGTTGTGAACCGTATGACGGGCAAAAAGACGTTCGGCAACAGGTATGTGGATGCTGTGGACGCATACATGAAGCGGCACAAGGAGACCACTGTCGTGCAGCTACTCGAACTGCGGGACTTCTCAGAGTTCAGGGTGCGCTGAACACTTCGCCCCCTGGCGTGCGCCAACCGCCCTCATGTGGTTGTTGAGCCGGTCGGCAAACTCGTGGTTCTTCAGCCCCCACAGCGGCGCAACGAGCATTTCCTTGGGCGATTGCGACGTGAAACGCTCCAGAACGAGGCTCCAGCGGAGGCGTTGCACGTACTCCGTTACCAGCCCGATGTACTCTTCCACTGTGTAAATGCGGAACGGCCGCTCCGCAAACATCCGCTCCAAGGCAGTTCCCCTTACCACTTGCATCTGGTGAATCTTCAGCATGGTCAGCGGAAGAGCCGATATGCAGCCGGCCTGGCGCAGGCTTTCATCGGCGTTCTCGCCCGGAAGGCCTATTATAACGTGCCCTCCGGCCATTATACCCCTCGATGCAGTCTCCTCGACGGCACGCCTTGAGCACTCGAAGTCGTGCCCTCGGTTTATCAGCCGCAGTGTCTGGTCGTTGGTACTCTCTATGCCGTACTCCACAACAAGGAAGGTTTGCCTGGCAAGCGTGGCCAGATAGTCGAGCAACTCCGGCGAAACGCAGTCGGGACGCGTGCCGATGGCCAGCCCGACCACACCTTCGGTGGACAGGGCTTCCTCATACAGCCGCTTCAGGCGGTCGAGTGGTGCGTAAGTGTTGGTGAATGCCTGGAAGTAAGCGAGGTATTTCATGTCAGGATACTTGCGGGCGAAGAACCTCTTGCCGGCCTCTATCTGTTGCGCAACGCCGTGTTCCGAGGTGCAGTAAGACGGGTTGAAGGTGCGGTTGTCGCAGAAAATGCATCCGCCCCGGCCCTTTCTGCCGTCCCTGTTGGGACATGAGAAGCCTGCATCGACCGCCAGCTTCTGTATCCTGTACGGAAACCTGGTGCGAATCCACGTCCCGTAGTCGTTGTAAAGCCTGTCGTTCATATAAATTAAAGCATTGTAAAAACAAAGTTACGCAGAAAATGCCTAACTTTGCCGCATACAGACAACAAAAGCAAGACTAACGATATGAAAAGGATGGCGATAGCGTGCGTGGCAGTGCTGGTTGCTGCCGGTCAGGCGGTGGCTGGAGACAAGTTAAGCATAAAGGACATAACGGCAGGCGACTTCCGTGGCGAGAGCATGGCGGCAGTTGAGCCGCTGGCAGACGGGGAAACCTACGCCCAGATAAGCTCCGACGGCAAGCAGATAGCGCGGTATTCGTTCAAGACCGGCAAACAGACGGGCGTAATCTTCGACGCCGACAAGGCCAGAGGGGCTTCCGTCAGTGCGGTGGACGGCTACATAATGAGTCCCGACGGGCGCAATGTGCTCATACAGACGCGCACCGAGAGAATATACCGCCACTCTTTCACCGCCGTGTACTATATATATAATGTGGAAAACAACAAGCTGACGCCGCTGTCCGACGGCGGGCCGCAGCAAACCCCGCTCTTTTCGCCCGACGGACAGCAGATTGCCTTCGTGCGGGACAACGACATATACCTCGTGAAGCTGCTCTATGACAATGCGGAGAGCCGGGTCACGACCGACGGTAGGCGCAACGGGATAATCAACGGCGTGCCCGACTGGGTGAACGAGGAGGAGTTTTCCAGCTCGCGCGCCATGGTTTTCACCGCAGACAGCCGCCAGCTGTGCTGGATACGCTACGATGAGAGTGGAGTGAAGCAGTATTCCATGCAGCTGTTCAAGGGCTTGCGCCCGGAAAGGGACGAGTTTGCGGACTATCCCGGCCTATATACATACAAATACCCCATCGCCGGCGAGGACAACTCAAAGGTTGGCGTCTATAGCTACGACATCAAGTCGAGGCAGACGCGCCGGTTGCAGGTGCCGGTTGAGGCAGACGGCTACATTCCGCGCATCGCTATGACCGCCGATCCGGCCAAGATAGCGGTTATGACCCTTAACCGCCACCAGGACGACCTGGCCGTTTACATGGCAAATCCGCTCACTACGGTGTGCCAAAAGGTGGTGGGCGACAAGGTTGACAAGTACGTTTGCAGCATGAGTGTGACTGACACGCAGGTGAAAGGCGGCTACATACTGCTGCCAAGCGACCGCGACGGCTACACCCGCCTGTACCTCTACACTCTCGGAGGCAGGCTTCTGCGCAAGATAGGCGACGGGAACAGCTGCGTCACTGCCGTGTATGGCGTTGACGAAGCTACGGGTGACGTCTATTATGCCGCCAACCAGCTCGGCCCGCAGGACCAGCAAGTGTACGTTTCCCGGCACAACGGCAAGACTGAACGGCTCACTTCGCAGCCGGGATACAACGGTGCAACGTTCAGCAACGGCTTCAAATACTTCATCAACACGTGGAGTGACATCAACAATCCCGTGGTCTATTCCCTCAAAAACAATACGGGCAAGACTCTCATGACGCTCATTGACAACAGGGAACTGAAGGAGAAATGGGCTAAATACGATGCCGGCAGCCGTGAAATGTTCTCGTTTGCCACCTCTGAAGGCGTGACATTGAACGGCTGGATGGTCAAGCCAAAGGACTTCGATGCCTCGAAACGCTATCCTGTAATACTCTATCAGTATGGCGGACCGGGCAGCCAGCAGGTGCTGAACAGCTGGAATATCGGCATGGTAGGCCAAGGTGCGGTTCTCGAACAGTACCTTGCACAGCAGGGATACGTCGTTGTATGTGTTGATAACCGTGGCACTGGCGGCCGCGGGGCTGCATTTGAAAAGTGCACATACCTGCGTGTCGGTGAGCTGGAGGCGCATGACCAGGTGGAAACCGCCCTCTGGCTCGGCAAGCAGGGCTATGTTGACAAGTCGCGCATAGGCATTTGGGGCTGGAGCTTCGGCGGTTGGAACACTCTGATGAGCATGAGCGAGGGCAGAAACGTGTTCCGCGCCGGCGTAGCCATAGCCCCTGTCACCAGCTGGCGTTACTATGACACTGTCTATACGGAGCGTTACATGCGTACACCCAAGGAAAACCCGTCGGGATATGACGAGATAAACCCCATAGCCCGTGCTTCCAAGCTCAGCGGGGCGCTGCTTATCTGTCACGGACTGGCCGATGACAACGTGCATTTCAGGAATACAGCCGAATATACCGAGGCTCTGGTGCAGGCCGACAAGGACTTTAAGGAGAATATCTACACCAACCGCAACCACAGCATATACGGTGGCAACTCGCGAAACCACCTGTTCCGTCAGGCAATCAACTTCTTCAACGCCGAAATGAGGTGACTTCCAATAAGGCAGTCGGCTCTTTCCTGTCCCGGAAGAGGCGGCTTCCGTACAGCAACCGCATCTTCCCGATGTCGGAAAGATGCGGTTCCGCAGAGACAAACGGTTCTGCAACTTATTATCAACCAATAACATACAATCATGATTAAACGACTCTTGACCTTCATCTTGGCGGTTGCGGCCATTTCAATGGCCGCCGGAGCCAAGGCGAAGAGGAAACTTGCGCCCTCTAAACCGGCGACTCTTGAGATTATCAACAAGGTCAACGACCACTGGCAGGCCACCCATAAGGCCGAAGTGAAGGCTTTTTGGGACGATGCGGCATACTTTACGGGCAATATGGAGGCATATTGGCTGACCGGCAACGCCCGTTTCTTGGAGTACAGCGACCGTTGGGCGCGCCATAACCGCTGGAGCGGGGCCACAGAGCCTGACCATTCAAAGTGGCTCTACCGCAATTACGGTGAGACGCAGCAGCATGTGCTGTTCGGAGACTGGCAGATATGTTTCCAAACCTATCTGGATATGTATGCAATGAACCCCGACGGCTACAAGATAGCGCGCGCCAAGGAAGTCATGGACAGGGTTTGCGCCATGCCGGAGACCGACTTCTGGTGGTGGGCCGATGCCTTGTATATGGTAATGCCGGTGATGACCAAGCTCTACAAGGCCACCGGCGACGCGAAATACCTGGACAAGCTGTATGCAAATTTCCGCTTTGCCGACAGTCTGATGTACGATAACGAGACGGGACTGTACTATCGGGACGGGCGGTACGTCTATCCGAAGCACAAAACCGACAGCGGCAAGAAGGATTTCTGGGCGCGTGGCGACGGCTGGGTGCTGGCCGGGCTGGCCAAAGTGCTCACTGACATGCCGCAAGGCTACGTCCACCGCCCGCTGTTCGAGCAGCGTTTCCGCGCATTGGCGGCAGCTGTGGCCAAAAGCCAGCGGAAAGAGGGCTACTGGACGCGCTCCATGCTCGACCCGGAGCAGGCAGAAGGCCCTGAAACCAGCGGCACTGCGTTCTTCACCTACGGCCTTTTGTGGGGCATGAACCACGGCTATCTCGACAGAGCCGCGTTTGAGCCGGTAGTGGACAGGGCCTGGCAGTACCTCACAGGCACGGCTTTGCAGCCAGACGGTTCGGTTGGCTACGTGCAGCCCATCGGTGACCGTGCCGTAAAGGGGCAGCAGCTGAGCGCAAAGAGCGTCACCAACTTCGGAACCGGGGCGTTTCTGCTTGCCGCTTGCGAGAAACTTCGCTTTGAAGAGGGCAGTGTCAACCCGAAGGACGACAAGGCGTTTACCGTAACCTTCCGCAATGATGGCCAAGACTTGAGGCATGAGGTGGCCGAAATAGACGCCAGGACAGTGTTCACACGCCTCGGCATCAGCGGCGGACGGCAGTTCCGTGTGCTCAACCCGGCGGGGCAGGAGGTGGCATACCAGCTTACGCACGACGGAAAGGTGCTCGTCGAGGTGTCGGTAAGGCCGGGTTGCAAGGCTGTGTTCACCATCAAGAAGGGCATACCCGCCGTGTTCCGCAACACGTGCTACGGGCGCAAGTATCCTGAGCGGCTGGATGACATAGCCTGGGAGAACGATTACGGTGCATACAGGTGCTACGGGCCGGCGCTGCAGCAGCGGAAAGAGCGGTCGTATGGCTATGACGTGTGGGTAAAGAACACGCCCGACCCCGTTGTGGAGGAGCGTTACCACACTGAAGAGGTCATGCACGCCATGCAGAAGCCCCTCCGGGGGGTGGACAAGGCGGCGGTTGACTCCATAGAGCAGCTGATGACCTACCACCTTGACCACGGTTACGGTCTTGACGCCTATGGGGTAGGGGCGTCACTTGGCTGCGGTACGCCGGCTCTCATGGACGGTGACAAGGTGCTGTTCCCCTATTGCTACCGCACATACCGCCTGTTGGACAACGGGCCGCTGCGCTTTTCGGTGGAGCTGGAGTACAGTCCCGTTGCGCTTCTCGGCGACTCGGCGGTGGTGGAGCACCGCATCGTGAGCATAGACAAAGGCTCCAACTTCAACCGCACCACGGTTTGGTATGACGGCCTGACCCGTCCTGCCGCCTTCTGTTCCGGCATGGTGGTGCACAGTGCCGACACGGTGAGCGTGAAGCTCGGCTCTGACTATGTGGCTTATGCCGATCCGAGCGACAAGCCCGAGGTTCACAATTTCCAGACGTTCATCGGCGTTGTGTTTCCCTATGGAGGAGTGCAGACAATGGCCAGCAAGGCCGGCGCAAACGGCAATGACATAGCCGGCCACCTGCTCTGCCGCAAGGCGCCGATGGCCGCCGGGGAGCGGTGCACCTACTATTTCGGCTCGGCATGGAGCAAGTATGACTGCCGCAGCATGGCCGAATGGCTGTTGCGCATCGGCGCTTTGCGCCGCGCAGTGGCCTCTCCGCTGAAGCCGGAGCTTTGATTTCGTCCGGACAGCGGCGGCTTGCGGCTGAGTGACCAGCCGCTTTCGGCTTCCGCAATATCATATTGAAACGGCAAAAGAGGGTGTGTCAAAATGCCCTTATAAATAAAAATCACAAAGCCCTGACTTTCCCA
>CAVAPI010000057.1:0-15712 GCA_963590445.1 Lachnospiraceae bacterium
GCCGCTGCCATCGACCTTTGGGCAGTAACCAGCTACAAGAAGAACGGCTAAGCCACCGTTTTCCACATCTCAAACCGGTGTTTTCACATTGCGAACCACCGTTTTACCATCGCAAGCAGATGCCTCCCTATCCTAAAACCGCCGCTTTACATTAACAAACAGGCCGTTTACGCACCGTAAACACGGCATTTACGACCAGTAAACGGGCGGTTTGTGCAAACAGCTGGGCATCAAAGAATTATAAACCTATGCTGCTCCCATTGCAAACCAGTGCTGTCTTTCTTGCCAAACAGGCCGTTTGCCTTATGAAAATGGGGTAATTGGGGATTGAAAACAGGGTGATTGGAGATTGAATATGAGATGATTGGGGCTAAATCCGGGGTAATTTGAGGAAAAAAACAGGATGGCTTGAGTTAAAAAACGGCATTAATTTTGTCCGTCAGGTATTCTTTTCGTACCTTTGCAGCCCCTTGACAGAGCCACCACGGTTTGGTTCGGGTGCGGGAAACCGCGCTTCCAGCCATATGCGGCGGAGGTTGTGGAGCCGGAGTACGGGCTTTGCCTATGGCAGAACCGTGCCGGCGGCAAGACTTTCGGACGTGTTTTTGCGTTTTGTAATCCTCATCGGAGGCACAGGAGGCCGGACAAGATGACTGGGTAAAGCCAATCATCCTGTCCGGTCTCCTTGCGTTATGCACAAGAACAAGGTGCGACAAGCCCATCGAAACGGCAGAAAGGCACAAAAGCGTATGCGGCAAGCCGGCAGGAAAAGGCAGGAGAGACACAAAGACAAGACACTATAAACCAACAAAACGACAATAAAGAAGTATGGAAAGAGACAGCATTGAACTCGGAACGCTCAATGTGGACAAGCTGTTCCGCAAGTATTTCATCCCAACCCTGCTCGGTATGCTGAGCATGTCGGCGGTTACGGCCATAGACGGGATATTTGTGGGTCATGGAGTGGGCAGTGACGGTATTGCAGCCATAAACATCTGCATACCGCTGTATATGTTTCTGACCGGCATAGGGCTGATGGCCGGAGCCGGATGCTCGGTCGTGGCCTCGATACACCTTGCCCAAGGCCGGCAAAAGGCGGCACGGCTGAACGTGACACAGGCGTTTCTCTTTGTCGCGGCGGTAGCCTTGGCCATAACACTGCCCGTGATGGTTGCGCCGGATGCCGTGGGCCTGGCTCTCGGAGCGTCGGACAGTCTGCTTCCGTTGGTGAGATGCTACATGCTGTGGTTCGCCCCGTCGTGGGTATTCCAGATATGTGGCTCCGTAGCCATGTTCACTATCAGGCTCGACGGTTCGCCCCGCATTGCCATGTGGTGCAGTCTTGTGGTGGCAATAGCCAACACCGTGCTCGACTGGCTGTTCATTTTCCCCTTCGGCTGGGGGCTTATGGGTGCGGCACTGGCCTCTTCGCTCTCGATAGTCATAGGCTGTCTGGCCGGAATGGGCTACATGGTGTTCGCAGCCAGCCACTTGCGTCTGTTCATGCCCAAGTTCAGCCGCAAGAGCCTAAGGCTTTCACTGCGCAACATAGGCTACCAGTGCCGTATAGGGTCGCCGGCACTGCTCGGAGAGTGTACCATGGCGGTGCTCATGTTTGCCGGCAACCTGACGTTCATGCACTATTTGGGCGACAAAGGGGTCGGAGCGTTCGGCATAGCCTGCTACTATGCGCCCTTTGTGTTTATGGTCGGCAATGCGATAGCCCAGTCCATGCAGCCGATAGTGAGCTACAATTTCGGCCGGGGACAGAGCCTTCGCGTGAGGCAAGCCCTGCATACCGGTCTGGCAACGGCTGTTGTGTGCGGTCTGCTTGTATCCTCTGCTTTCGTGTTTGCGCCCGGCATGATGGTCCGCCTGTTCGTTGCGCCCTCCGACCCTGCGGCTTCCGTGGCCGTAAGCGGCTTTCCGCTGTTTGCCGCAGGCTTTGTATTCTTCATAGTCAACCTCACTTCGATAGGCTATTTCCAAAGCATGGAGCGCATACGTCCCGCCACCGCGTTTGCCATGCTGCGCGGTTTCGCCCTGCTGGTGCCGAGTTTCTGCATACTGCCCCTGTGTTTCGGCAATGCAGGGATATGGCTTGCCATGCCCGTGTCGGAGGCTCTGACCACCCTGGCCGTCGCTGTGTTCTGCGCAATGAGCGCAAAAACGGCCAAAAAGAGGCTCGCCGGACAGGCTAACCCATGACGGCACAGGCGGAGAAGCAGCGGTTTTTTGAAAACTTATGCGTAATTTTGCACAGTGCAACGGCACTCTGACTATAAGAAATAACCAATCAAGCTATAATAAATGGACAAGAGACAGTTTCTATTCGCCGTGACTGTGGCCGTGGCCGCCACGGTCGGGGCGCAAAACAACAATGGCGGCATATCAGGAGAGATGCTCGGCGAAATCCGTAAGGCACAGAAAGCCGGCGCAAGCGACAAGGCCATAATCAACGCAATGGCCTCAAACTCCATCGATGAACTTGCCAAAAACCACGCAAACGCCGGAGAGATAGACACATACTTCAGCGTTGAGACCGCCAGGCAGCCCATTACCGACCAGAAGAATTCGGGGCGATGCTGGATGTTCAGCGGCCTGAACGTGCTGAAAGCCAACTTCGCACAGCGCACCGACTCGCTCACGGTGGAGTACTCGCAGGCTTACCTCTTCTTCTGGGACCAGCTGGAAAAGGCAAACCTGTTCCTTCAGGGCGTGATAGACACGGGCAAGAAGCCGATAGACGACACCCGCGTGCAGTTTTTCTTCAAGAACCCGATAAGCGACGGCGGCACTTTCTGTGGCGTAGCCGACCTTGCAGACAAGTACGGGCTGGTGCCAAAGGCGGCCATGCCGGAGAGTTACTCGTCGGACAACACCACCCGCATGGCGCGACTCATATCCTCAAAGCTGCGCGAGTACGGACTTGAGCTGCGCAAGATGGTGGCCGACGGCAGGAAGACAGCCGACACAAGCAAGGCAAAGACACGGATGCTCGCCACCATCTACCGTATGCTCACGCTGACAATAGGCGAACCGCCGGCACAGTTTGCCTACTCTTTCAAGACAAAGGACGGCAAGAGCGCGGGCAAGGCCAAGACCTACACGCCGCAGGAGTTCTACAAGGAGACAGTGGAAGGCCCGGTCAACGGCTCTTTCATCATGGTTATGAACGACCCGCGCCGCCCATTTTACAAGACATACGAGGTGGAATATGACCGCCACACGTATGACGGCCACAACTGGAAGTACCTGAACCTGCCCATGGACGATATAGAGAGCATGGCCATAGCGTCGCTCAAGGACGGCAGGAAGCTGTACAGCTCATACGATGTGGGCAAGTTCCTCGACCGCAAGCGCGGCTATGCCGACACGGAAAACTTCGACTACGCCTCGCTGATGGGCACTTCGTTCGGCATGGACAAGGCTCAGCGCATCAGCACCTTCGACAGCGGCTCTACCCACGCCATGACTCTCACAGCCGTTGACCTCGATGCTGACGGCAAAGCCACCAAGTGGAAGGTGGAAAACAGTTGGGGAGCCGACTGGGGACAGGCCGGCTGTCTGATAATGACCGACCGCTGGGTGCGCGAATACATGTTCCGGCTGGTGGTGGACAAGAAGTATGTGCCTGAAAACATACTGAAAATGAACGGGCAGAAGCCCGTAATGGTGATGCCGGAAGACCCTCTGTTTGCCGAAGACGAATAGTCTTGGCCACAACAAGCAAGGCGTTGCCGCCACAGCTGCCACATACGCTCAGGGAAACGGAGCATATACGGGCGGCCATGGCGGCAACGCCTTTATTACAAGTAAGATGTATGGTCTAACCAGCCCGCTTCAGGCGCAGGCTGTTGAGCACTACGCTCACGCTACTCATGGCCATGAGCGCGCTGGCCCACATGGGTGTGATCTGGAAGTCGGCCACTCCATAGAGCGCACCGGCGGCCAAGGGTATGCAGACCACGTTATAGACAAACGCCCAGAAGAGGTTTTGGCGTATCATCCCCACGGTTCGGCGTGACAGACGTATGGCTTCGGGTATGCGCCTAAGGTCGTTGCCCATGAGAGTTACCTGCGCCACGTCCATGGCTATGTCGGTTCCCTGTCCCATGGCTATGCTTACATCGGCGGCAGCCAGTGCCTGACTGTCGTTGATGCCGTCGCCAACCATTGCAACGCACCGCCCTTCGCCCTGAAGACGGCGCACAAGCGACTCCTTGTCCTGCGGCATCACACGGCTTTGGTGGCGCTTTATGCCCACAATGGCGGCCACCCGTGCCACATTTTCCTCCCTGTCGCCGCTCATAAGGAACATCTCCACGCCTGCCTTTTGCAGCTCCGCCACAGCCTCACGGGCGTTTGGCCTGACTGTCTCATGCGGTGACGTGCCGTCACCATTGGATATGGCGGTAAGAGTGCCGGTCTTGTCTATGACCATAGCATCGACTTTGCAGAGCGACTCAAGGGCTGTGGCGTCCTTAATCAGTATGTTCTTCTGCGCGGCCTTGCCTATTCCCACCATCAGGGCGGTGGGTGTGGCAAGCCCAAGGGCGCAGGGACAGGCCACAACCAGCACCGACACGGCTGAAAGGACGGCGCGCGGCAGCATGGAAGTGCCGCCGAAAAACAGCCAAAGGGCAAAGGTGAGCAGGGCTGTGCAGCCCACCGTGGGTACGAAAACGAGGGCTATGCGGTCAACAGTGCGCTGGACGGGAGCCTTGGAGCCTTGGGCTTCCTGCACCATCCTTATTATATTGGCAAGCACAGTGGCCGCTCCGACAGCCTCGGCCTTGAACCTGAGTGTGCCCGACTTGACCATCGTTCCGGCCAAGAGCTTGCCTCCGCTCGCCTTCCGCACGGCTTCCGGCTCGCCACTGATCATGCTTTCATCAACAAACGCCTCGCCGCTGACGGCAACTCCATCAACAGGGATCTTGTCGCCGCCCCTTACCTCAATGGTGTCGCCGGGTTGCAGTGCGGCAATGGGCGCATCGGTCACGGCACCGTCCTGCACAAGTCGGGCAGTCTTGGGAGTCAGCCCCATCAACCCCTTGATTGCAGAGGCGGTACTGCTCTTGGCCCGCTCCTCAAGCAGCCGTCCCAGGAGCACGAAAGCTATAATCATCACCGACGCATCGTAGTATGTGTGGCACTCAATGCCACGGCTTGCCCAGAACGACTCGCCCCAAAAGGTGTTGAAAACGCTGAAAAGAAACGACACACCTGTGCTCAATGCCACAAGAGTGTCCATGTTTGCCGAGGCGTGCAGCAGCTGTTTCCATGCGGAAGTGAAGAAACTGCGGCCGCAATAGGCAAAGTTGAGCACCGAGAGAATGAGCATCGTCTGGTTGGCAACAGCCGTACCGCCAAGGTTAACCCACCCCATCGACACCGCCATGACGAGCATTGCCAGCAGCCACGACACCACAGTCCTGCGCCTAAGCGCCGAGTAAGCCCTGCGCTCCATGGACTCCACATTGCGGTCTGGCTCGACTACCATGTCGTAACCGATGCTTGCCAATGCCTCCTTCAGCTTTTCCAACGACGTTTCCGCCGGGTCGTACTCCACAAGTGCCGTCCTCGCGGGCAGATTGACGGCAGCACCCGCTACGCCGACGGCAGAGTTGAGCTTGCGTTCCACGTTGGCGGCGCAACCGGCGCACATCATTCCGAGTATGGGAACAGTCCTTTTTTCCATTCTTTCCTTTGTTTGTGTGTAAGTAGGTACACATTGTTATATATAGAGGTACACCTTATTGTATGTTATGCGCAAAGAAATGGCCGGAAGACTGCTTTCCGCAAGTGCGGCATGGCAATCTTCCGGCCAAAGTCTATGCTGATGCCACTACGGGCATGGTCGCTTTATCAGTAGAACTTGAAGTAGTTGCGCGCGTTGTTGTACGAGATGTCCTCCACCATGCGCCCAAGTATCTCCTGGTCGTTGGGCAGCAGGCCCTTCTCAACGTCGTTTCCGAGGATGTTACAGAGCAAACGGCGGAAATACTCGTGGCGCGGATAGCTCAGGAACGAACGGGAATCGGTGAGCATACCGACGAAACGGCTGAGCAGACCGAGCACCGAGAGGGCGTTGATCTGGCGCGTCATACCGTCAAGCTGGTCGTTGAACCACCATCCGGAGCCGAACTGTATCTTTCCGGGTTCGCCTCCCTGGAAGTTACCCAGCATAGTGGCGATAACTTCGTTGGCACATGGGTTGAGGCAATAGAGGATTGTGCGGGTCAGCTTGCCCTCCATGTTGAGCTTGTTGAGGAACTTGCTCATGGCGCGTGCGGTGTTGAACTCGCCTATAGAGTCGAAACCCGTGTCGGGACCGAGCTTGTTGTACATGGCAGTGTTGTTGTCGCGTATGGCGCCATAGTGGAACTGCTGTGTCCAACCGGCCTCTGCGTCCATCTCGGCGCACTTTGTGAGAAAGCAGTTCTTGTACTGGCGCACCTCAAGTGCCGACAACTCCATACGCTGCATGGCCTTTGCGAATATTGTCTCAATCTGCGAGTCTGTATATTCGTCGTCATAGAACTCCTCAATGCCGTGGTCAGACAGCTTGCAGCCGTTGGCGGTGAAGAAGTTGTGCCGCTTTTGCAGTGCGTCCATCATGTCCTTGAACGTCGTAATCGAAACTCCCGACACCTCGGACAGCGTGTTTACATAGTCGGCGAACTCCGGTTTCTCTATGTTCATGGCCTTGTCAGGTCGCCATGCCGGTATCATCTTCACCTCAAAGCCGCTCTCCCGCGTCTGCTTGTGGTAGCGCAGGTCGTCCACAGGGTCGTCTGTCGTGCAGACACACTCCACGTTATAGTGGCGCATAAGGCCGCGTGCGGAAAATTCCGGCTGCTTCAGCTTCTCGTTACACTCGTCATATATCTCGCGGGCGGTCTCCTTGCTGAGCCTTTTGGTTATGCCGAAGGCCGTTTTCAGCTCCAGATGCGTCCAGTGATACAGCGGGTTGCGGAACGTGTATGGCACGGTCTCCGCCCATTTCTCGAACTTCTCCCAGTCGGAAGTGTCCTTTCCCGTGCAGTATTTCTCGTCCACGCCGTTGGTTCTCATGGCGCGCCACTTGTAGTGGTCGCCGCCTAACCACAGCTCGGTGATGCTCTTGAACTTGTGATCGTTGGCAACCATCTCCGGTATCAGGTGGCAATGGTAGTCGATAATGGGCATCTTGGCCGCGTGGTTGTGGAACAAATCCTGTGCGACTCCCGTCTCCAGCAGGAAGTTCTCGTCGTTAAATTGCTTCATAATTGATTGGTTATGATTTTGTTTTTGATGAGATATAGTTTCTTTTGTCGTGGTTTTTAGCTTCAGACTGCACCGGTTTCAGTCTGCGGAGACCTCCTTCCGGCCATGCAAAGAGCCTTTGTCCGTATTGCAAAAATAGCAAAGATAATCCGTAATCTCAAAAACTTTAGGTATTTTTGCACCAAAATAACACGTAAACGATGACGTTCGCCAACAATGTAATGCTCATTTATACAGGCGGGACAATCGGTATGAACAGAAATCCGCGTACCGGAGCGCTCGAACCCTTTAACTTTGAGCATCTTCTCAGCAATGTTCCCGAATTGAAACAGGTGAAGACGAACATTGCTACCTACCAGTTCACGCCTCCTATAGACAGCAGCGACATGTCGCCGAAACTGTGGATAGACCTCGCACACATCATTGCCAACAACTACAACCGCTACGACGGCTTCGTCATCCTGCACGGTACCGACACCATGGCCTACACCGCCTCGGCCTTAAGCTACATGCTCGAGAACCTGACCAAGCCGGTCATACTCACAGGAAGCCAGCTGCCGATAGGCCAACTGCGCACCGACGGCAAGGAAAACCTGATAACAAGCATCGAAATAGCCACGGCCAAGCGGCACGACGGCACGGCTATGGTGCCCGAAGTGGGCATCTATTTCAACGGACACCTCATGCGCGGCAACCGCACAACGAAGCAAAGCGCCGACAAATTCAACGCTTTCGAGAGCTTCAACTACCCGCATCTGGCCGACGCGGGCGTGAATATCGACTATCATGCCCACCGTATGCTCCAGCCGGACTATGCGAAACCGATGATTCCCCACTTCCAACTTGACTGCAACGTGATTGTTTTCACCGTCTTTCCGGGCATCCGCGAAGACATAGTGCGCCGCATTATCGAAACGCCGAGCCTGCGTTCCATCGTCATGCGCACCTATGGCAGCGGCAATGCGCCCCAGGTGACATGGCTGATCAAGGCGTTGGAGTATGCCACAAGCCACGGCAAGGTGGTGGTAAACATAAGCCAGTGCATGGCAGGATGCGTGGAAATGGGACGCTACGATACAGGCTACCAGCTCAAGTCGGCCGGTGTCATCAGCGGATACGACAGTACCGTGGAGAGTGCGGTCACAAAGCTGATGTATCTCCAAGCCCGATACACCGACAACCATCAGGTCAGAAACTACATGACGCGCGACATTCGTGGCGAAATGACCGTTTAGCCGCCCCGGTGCCATACTTTTCCGGCAGTGTCCGGGCTATACGGACAATTCATACGGGTTGTCTATACGTTTGTCTGTACGTATAGACAACCCGTATGCCGTAATGGTGCATAGGCGGCGCAGCACCTTCCATATAGAGTGATTGGGTATTTGTTGCAGGCGAAGCGCCCCCTCTTTGCCCTTGGCGCAGGGGCAACAACCCTTAAACATCAAGGTTCAACATCCAATCTTTTGGCGAAAGAGCCTGAAAACGCATCTTCTTTCGCATAGACACACATCTTCTTTCGCATGGACAAGTATAAGCACTCACACGAAAAGCGTCAACAGAGACACCTCTGCATGACCACTGCATCGTGGTAGGCGCGGCCGTCATAGAGCCAGTCGGCCAGTCGGGAGGCGGGTTTGTAGCCCATTTTGGTGAAAAGCGCCACCGATGCGGCGTTGCCGGCATCGACTACTGCGTAGAGCTGGTGGAGATGGAGCACGCGGAGGGAGTATTCGGCCACCCTTTCCAGTGCCCCGCAGGCATAGCCGCGTCCGCGAAAGCTGTCGGCAATGACTATCCCGACCTCGGCACGGCGGTGGATGGGACTGAAATTGACTATGTCCACGATGCCCACAACGGTTTTTTCGCCATTCTCAACCATAAGGCGCACCTGTCCGTCCTTATAGATGTCGCCTGACGAAGAGGCTATATAGTTGTGGAGAGTGTAGCGCGAGTAAGGCACATTGGTGACACCTACGTTCCACAGGGTGCGGTCGTTCTCTATGCGATAGAGCATGTCGAGGTCTTCAGGCTCCATGGCGCGCAGACAAACGGCGGGAGCATTGTCGGCAGAGGCGGTCATTTTATTGTCTCGTTTGGAGTTATTATAATCCTGTTGCGCCCGTTGTAGGTGCCTATCCGTATGTTCCGGCGGCGGTTTCCCTCCATCAGGGCGAGCATGTCGCTGTAGTTGAACGTGGCAGTGTCGAACACCACGTAGGCCAGCACCCTGTCGTCGGTCTCTTCAACG
The DNA here is from genome assembly GCA_963590445.1 of Lachnospiraceae bacterium. Lineage (GTDB taxonomy): Bacteria > Bacteroidota > Bacteroidia > Bacteroidales > Bacteroidaceae > Prevotella. The sequence goes on from CAVAPI010000057.1 coordinate 9,524, forward strand.
AGCCTTGCTATCGCGCCGGCGGCCTTGCCGCGTCCGAGACAGTAGCGTGCGGAGAGTCCCTTGCGGCGGGATATGGCTGCGCAAGCGTCGATCATCGGTTGCCCGCCCACAAAGACATACAGCGAACTGGGTGCGTTGTGCGACAGGGCGAGGAACTTGCGCATGCCTTCGCACTTCATCTTGACCAGCGCAAGCAGTGCCTTGAAGTAGATGGCCAGCTTGATGGGCAGCGAAATGCACAGGCTCAGGTGGCCGTAGTGCTTGCGGAAGAAGATGAGCATGGCGCGATAGAACACGTGGACATAGCGGAACGAACTCTTCTGGGTGCTCTCGCCCTTGTAGTGGAGCATGGGTTGCGGCAGATACCAGTTCTCGTAGCCGCCACGGAGCAGGCGGCAGGACAGGTCAATGTCCTCACCGTACATGAAGAAGTCCTCGTCGAGCAGTCCCACCCGGTCGAGTGCTTCGCGGCGGAGCATGAAGAAGGCGCCGCTGACCACGTCGATGCGGCACGGCTCTTCCCAACCGAGATAGCTCATGTAGTAGCGTCCGAAGGTGCGGCTGCGGGGGAAGCAGTTGCAAAGCCCGGCCATCTTGCAGAAAGCCACGAAGGGTGTGGGCATACCACGCCGGGATTCCGGGGCGAAGGAGCCGTTGGCGTTCTGCATGCGCACTCCCGCGCCGCCCGATTTGGGGTGACTGTCCATGAAGGCGAGCACGTTGCGCACCGTGTCCTCGCCCACTATGGTGTCGGGATTGAGCAGCAGCACATACTCACCGTCCGTCTGGCGTATGGCAAGGTTGTTGGCTCTGGCAAAGCCGAGGTTGTGGTTGCTGTCAATGACCTCCACTCCACGGCTGCGGAAGCGGTGGGAGAGATAGGCGGCCGAACCGTCATTGGAGTTGTTGTCAACCACTATGACCCGGCTGTCGATGCCTTCGAGAGCCTTTTCGAGGCTGTTGAGGCACTGTTCGGTATAGTACTTGACGTTGTAGCTTACGACAACCACCGTGAGTCTGGCCGTTTTCATTGGCGGCCCTCCTTCTTTTCCTTGCCGGCAGACGGGTACAGGCTCAGCAGACACAGCAGCAGGATGATGGCCATGTAGCCGAAACGGGGCGAAACGAACGCATAATACAACCATGTGTCGGCAAACATCGGTACGCCAAGCAGCAGTATGCGCACCGCAAACAGGCGGAAGTCGGAGTGCAAGCCGCACTTGTCCGCGATGCGGACAGCCCGCTTGAGGCGCACAAGCCGCAGTGACAGCGGTATGCACCCCATCGTTACGAGCACCATGAGCGTGGCCGCGGCAAACTCGGCCTGCCGCTCTACGGCCAGCCATCCGTCATCCAACGCTCCGCTTTCAAACAGCACTGCCGTCAAAAGCGATGCCCCCACAGTGCCGTAATACACGGCCAATGCCTTGCCTCTTGTTCTCTTGTCCATACTGTCAGTCAGATTTTTCCACCGTCAAACGGCGTGCGGTTAACCAGCGAGCGGCCCAGCGTCACCTCATCGGCATACTCCAGTTCGTCGCCCACGGCTACTCCCCTTGCGATAACGCTGAGGCGGACGTCGTAGGGGGCGAGCTTGCGCGAGATGTAGAAGTTGGTTGCATCGCCTTCCATGGTGGGGCTCAGTGCGAGAATGACCTCCCCCACCCCTCCGGCGGCCACTCTGGCGGCAAGGGAGTCTATCTCCAGGTCGCCCGGACCCATGCCGTCCATGGGCGAGATGACCCCTCCGAGCACGTGATACAGGCCGTTGAACTGCTGTGTGTTCTCCACTGCCATCACGTCCTGCACGTTTTCCACCACGCAAACCGTCGACCGGTCGCGCTTCGGGTTGGCACATGTCGGGCAAATGTCGGTGTCACTCACGTTGTGGCACACCGAACAGAACCTGACATTGCGCCGCATTTCGGCCACCGAGGCGGCAAAACGCTCCACGTCGGCCTTGTTCTGGCGCAGCAAATGCAGCACAAGCCGCAAGGCGGTCTTGCGCCCTATGCCCGGCAGCCGCGTGAATTCGTCAACGGCTTTCTCCAACAAACGTGAGGGATACTGGTGCTCCATTTCTTGCAATCGGTATGTCTATGATTATAAACAGGTGTGCCTACGACTCTATCTCGCCGAGTTCGAGCCAGCGCATGCTCTTCTCGTCAAGCTCCTCCTTCAGCTTTGGCAGTCTGCGGCTCTTCCCCGTGAGTTCCTCAACGCCGAGCGTGCCGCTGCAAAGCGCCTCCTCCAGCTCGCGCTGCTCGGCTTCGAGGGCGGCAATCTCGGTCTCCAGCCGCGCATATTCGGTCTTTTCCTTGAACGTCATGCGGCGGCGAGTGTCGTTGCGGTAGCTCTTCTTCCCGGTCTTCGGTGCGGTGGCCTTGGCCTGGCCGCCGGCTTCCTTGCCGGATTCCAGTGCGTTCCACGCCCGGTATTGGGTGTAGTTGCCGGGGAAGTCCTTTATCTCGCCCTGTCCCTTGAACACCAACAGGTGGTCAACCACCTTGTCCATGAAGTAACGGTCGTGGCTTACGATGATGACGCAGCCGGGGAAGTCGGCCAGATACTCCTCCAGCACCTGCAGCGTAACGATGTCAAGGTCGTTGGTAGGCTCGTCGAGCACAAGGAAGTTGGGGTTCTTCATCAGCACGGTGCACAGATAGAGCTTGCGCCGCTCGCCTCCGCTCAGCTTATATACGTAGTTGTGCTGCTGTTCTGGCGTGAACATGAAGTATTGCAGGAACTGCGACGCCGTCATGTGGCGGCCTGAACCGAGGTCAATGTAGTCGGCAATGGCCGTAATCACGTCGATTACCTTCTGGCTGTCGTCAAACTTCAGCCCTTCCTGCGAGAAATAGCCGAAGCGGACGGTGTCGCCAATGACTATGCGCCCCTCGTCAGGCTGCTCAAGCCCCAGCAGCATCTTCACGAAAGTGGACTTCCCGGTGCCGTTGTTGCCCACTACGCCCATTTTCTCGAATCGCGCGAAGCTGTAGTAGAAGTCTTTCATTATAACATGTGCCTCCCCGAAAGACTTGGAGATATACTGGCACTCGAATATCTTGCTGCCTATATACACGTTGCTGGCCTTGAGCCTCACCTGCCGCTCCTCCACGCGCTGCTTGGCCACACGCTCCAGCTCGTAGAAGGCGTCCTCCCGGTACTTGGCCTTGTGCCCCCGCGCCTGTGGCATACGGCGCATCCACTCCAGTTCGGTGCGGTAGAGGTTGTTGGCGCGGGCTGTCTCGGCACGGCGCGCGTCGATTCGTTCCTGCCGCTTTTCGAGATAGTAGCTGTAGTTGCCCCGGTAGGTATAGACGGTGCGGTCGTCAAGTTCCAGTATCGCGCTGCACACGCGGTCGAGGAAGAAGCGGTCGTGGGTCACCATGAGCAGCGTTCTGTTGCCGCGGGCGAGAAAGCCCTCAAGCCACTCTATCATCTCGAGGTCGAGGTGGTTGGTCGGCTCGTCGAGGATGAGCAGGTCGGGTTCGGTAATGAGCACGTTGGCCAACGCAACCCGTTTGCGCTGCCCGCCGCTGAGCTGCCCCATGGGCTGGCTTAGGTCGGTTATCTTCAGCTTCGTCAGTATTTGCTTGGCCTTAAGCACCTTTTCGTCCTCGCCCCTGTGGTTGAAACAGGCGTCGAGCACCGACTCGTTGTCGTCAAACACGGGCGACTGCTCAAGGAAACCCACCTTCAGGCCGCGGCGGAACACTATTTCTCCGGCATCGGCGCTCTCCTTTCCCGCAATAATCGACAGCAGTGTCGATTTGCCGGTGCCGTTGCGGGCTATGAGACCCACCCTCTGCCCCTCGGAAACGCTCAGGCTGATGTCGTCGAACAGCCTCAGCGCGCCGAACGACTTGCTGAGTCCCTGCACGTCAAGAAACGGTGTGTCCTTAGCCATTGTCGCCCTCTGCCAGCGTTTTGTTTATGCTTTCGATATAGCCGAGCAGCTCGTCGCGCCCCGTTTTCTTTTCGGCTGACGTGACAAACATGGGCGGAGTCTCCTCCCACTCGGCCGACAGCACCTTCTTGTAAGCCTCCACAGCAGCGTGAGCCTTTGCCCCGCTGAGCTTGTCGGCCTTGGTGAACACGATGGCGAACGGGATGCCGCTCTCGCCGAGCCAGCTGATGAAGTCCAGGTCTATCTTCTGCGCCTCGTGGCGGATGTCCACAAGCACGAAAAGGTTGACGAGCTGCTCGCGCTGCAGTATGTATCCGTCTATCATCTGCTCCAACCGCTTCTGCTCCTTCTTGGAACGTTTGGCGAAACCGTAGCCCGGAAGGTCCACGATATACCACTCGCGGTTTATGATAAAGTGGTTTATGAGCAGCGTCTTGCCGGGCAAGGCCGACGTCTTGGCCAGTTTCCTGTTGTTGCACAGCATGTTGATGAGGCTCGACTTGCCCACATTCGACCGTCCGATGAACGCATATTCGGGTTTGTTGTCCGCCGGACACATGGCGACATTGGGGGCGCTGAGCGTAAATTCGGCCTGCTTTATATCCATAAAATTACAATAAAGGCTGTTGGTTTGGCTGCAAAATTACGCCAAAACGGCCAAAAGCCAAAACAAAACACCCGATTTTTCAGAACCCTGTCCGCCCTCCGCCCCGGCATTTGTGCAAATCGTGACGGGCGACTGCCGGCCCATAGACATAATACGGACAGTTTTGAACACCTATTATATTATAGGGACATCCTCCGTTTCCGGAAAAGATGCAAGAAAGTCCCTGCCTTAACATACAAGTAACAGACAAGTAACAGACAAAACATGACAACTATGGGAAAAAGAAACAAGGCCTCTGTGCCGTTGACCAAGTTTATGAACAGCGTCATCGCCCGGCTGAAAGCCAACGGGCAGTACCGCACCATGCTCCACTACCGGGCTGCGCTCAACAGTTTCATGCGGTTCCGCCAGCAACAGGACGTCGCTCTTGCGGAAATGGATTCCGACATGATGAAATCCTACGAGGCCTATCTGAAAAACGTGGCAGGGGTGTGCCGCAACACCAGTTCGTTCTACATGCGCATCCTCCGTGCCGTCTATAACCGCGCCGCGGAGAAGGGGCTGGCGGCACGGCAAAACCCGTTCAGGAGCGTATATACCGGCATTGACAAGACCGGCAAGCGCGCCATCCCTACAGAGGCGGTAAGCGGCATCAGGCGCCTGGCAACCGGACTCACTCCGCAGCAGGAAATGTCAAGAGACACTTTCCTGATGTGCTTCTACCTGCGGGGCATCTCCTTCATCGACCTTGCGCATCTCCGCAAGTCCGACCTCCGCGACGGCTACCTGCACTACACCAGGAGCAAGACAGGCCAACCCCTCGTCGTCCGGTGGGAGAAGGTGATGCAGAACATTGTCGATAAATACAAGGAGCAGGCCGCCGCGTCACCCTATCTCTTCCCGTTCCTCACAGGCGGCAGGGGAAAGGGGCATGACGAGGTGCACCTTTACCACAACGCCGAGTCGCGCATCACATACCATCTCAAGAAGCTGGGGGCGAAGATTGGACTGAATGGGAAACTGACGCTGTACGTGGCGCGCCATTCGTGGGCTACGGCCGCACGCGACCAGAACATCCCCGTCTCCGTAATCAGCGAGGCGCTGGGACACAATTCCGAGACAACCACGCAGATATACCTCCGCTCCATCCGGACCGCGGAAGTGGATGCCGCCAACGCCAAAGTCCTTGCAGCGCTGTGACCAAAAAAACCGACATCCCGCACGGTTGCCGGGACTGCCGGAAAAGATCCGTATGATTTCCGCCAAAGACTGCATACGTTTCCGGCAAAGACCATATACATTTTTCCGAAAGATCCGTATGATTTTCCGGGCCGGACAATTTGAGTCTCTACGCAAGAGACACAGGTTAACAGTGTGCAAAGATACGGAAAATCGTGTAAATGAGCGTATTTATTTGTCGAAAATGTTTTTTCATCCGACAAAAAAGGCAATGAAGGCAACTTTAATGAAAATACCGGCTTTTTCGCTAAATACGGAGGGCATGATATTTGGCACCTGGCACGGGCCTTAGGAGGTACGGCGCCCCCGCCGTACCATTTGCTCATACGCAATCCCCGTTCCCCCTCCGAGCTTTCCTCGTTCCTACAACGAGCACCTCTCGTTCCTACTACGAGACACCCTCGTTCCTATCATTAGGAAGTGTTAACGGTTG
>CAVAPI010000058.1:0-8597 GCA_963590445.1 Lachnospiraceae bacterium
TTCGTATAATTAAACAGACTCTTAATATTTTTTAGACGGAAGAGGCGTTCTTTTCCCCTATATATTGACTACCTTTGCGCACAAAATCCAATAAGACAAAAACAAAATGGCAGAATCAATAGACATCCGTGAACTGAACATACGGATAGAACAGCAAAGCTCTTTCGTGACAAATCTCACGACAGGGATGAACCAAGTCATCGTAGGCCAGAAGCACCTCGTGGAGTCGCTTCTCATTGGTCTGCTTAGTGACGGCCACATACTGCTCGAAGGAGTGCCGGGACTGGCCAAGACGCTGGCCATAAAGACGCTGGCCCAGCTGATAGACGCTGAATACAGCCGCATACAGTTCACCCCTGACCTGTTGCCGGCCGACGTTGTGGGTACGATGATTTACTCGCAGAAGGACGAGAAGTTTCAGGTCAAGAAAGGCCCGGTGTTCGCCAATTTCGTGCTGGCCGACGAGATAAACCGCGCTCCGGCCAAGGTGCAGAGCGCATTGCTTGAGTCCATGCAGGAAAAGCAGGTGACTATCGGCAGCGAAACGTTCAGTCTGCCTTCACCGTTCCTCGTGATGGCCACGCAGAACCCCATCGAGCAGGAGGGAACCTACCCGTTGCCTGAAGCTCAGGTGGACCGTTTCATGCTCAAGGTGGTGATAGGCTATCCCACGATAGAAGAGGAGAAGAGCATAATCCGCGAGAACATCCGCGAGAGTCTGCCCACAGTGTCGCCCGTATGCTCGGTTGACGAGATACTGAAGGCAAGACAGGTGGTGCGCGACGTGTATATAGACGAGAAGATAGAGCAGTACATTGCCGACATAGTGTTCGCCACGCGCTATCCCGACCGCTACGGCCTGAAGGATCTCAAGGACATGATTTCGTTTGGAGGCAGCCCCCGCGCAAGTATCTCGCTGGCCAAGGCATCGAGAGCCTACGCCTTCGTGAAGCGTCGCGGCTATGTGGTGCCCGAAGACGTGCGCGCTGTGGCTCACGACGTGCTGCGCCACCGCATCGGATTGACCTATGAGGCCGAGGCCGGCAACGTGACAAGCGAGGAAATCGTGAGCCGTATAATAAATAAGGTGGAAGTGCCCTGATTGAAAGCATAGACACAGCAGATGGACACACAGGAAATTATAAGGAAAGTACGGAAGATAGAGATAAAGGCGCGCGGACTGAGCAACAATATCTTTGCCGGACAGTACCACTCGGCCTTCAAGGGACGAGGCATGGCTTTCAGCGAAGTGAGGGAATACCAGTACGGCGACGATGTGCGCGACATCGACTGGAATGTCACGGCACGCTTCCACCGTCCTTATATCAAGGTGTTTGAGGAAGAGAGGGAGCTTACGGTAATGCTCCTGATTGACGTGAGTGGTTCGCTGGACTTCGGCACAACGCACGAGATGAAGCGCGACATGGTGACGGAAATAGCCGCCACGCTCGCTTTCAGTGCCATACAGAACAACGACAAGATAGGAGTGGTGTTCTTCTCCGACAGAATTGAGAAGTACATACCGGCAAAGAAGGGACGCAAGCACATCCTGTATATCATACGGGAGATGCTCGACTTCAAGCCCCAGAGCCGCCGTACCGACATAGGCAAAGCCATCGACTTCCTGTCAGGCGTAATGAAACGCAGGTGTACGGCATTTCTCTTGAGCGACTTCTACGACCGTGCCGACTTCAGCCACAGGCTTACGGTGTGCAACCGCAAGCACGACCTCGTGGCAATCCAGGTTTACGACCGCCGCGCAAGCGAACTTCCCGATGTGGGACTGATGAAAATAGTGGATGCGGAGACCGGGTTCGAACAGTATGTCGATACAGGCTCGCGCAAACTCCGCAACTCTTACCGCCAGTATTGGCTCATGCGCCAGACCCAGCTGCGCGAAACTTTCAACAAGAGCAACGTTGACAATGTTTCCGTGGCCACCGACGGCGACTTTGTGAGCCAGTTGATGTCGCTCTTCCGCCAACGCAGCTGATGCAGCTTGCAGACTGGAACAGGAAACGTGGTGTCACATTCAACGTGGCGACACATACAAAGAAACATTAACATGAAAAAGTCATTGACCACCATATTGCTTCTCATTGCCGGGACATTGGGACTGTCAGCACAAGTCACCGTCGAGGCCACAATCGACTCGATAGAGATGCTGATAGGCCAGCAAGTGCATGTAACTGTACGTGCCACTGCTCCGGAGCGGCAAGCCGTGGTGTTCCAACAACTGAAACCGAGGCAGATGCTGACTCCCGGAGTGGAGATAGTGGACGTTGCCGACTTGGGAAGCAAACCGGTTGACAACGGAATGTCGGTCAGCCAGCGCAAATACACCTTGACTTCGTTTGACGGAAAACTGTATTATCTGCCACCGTTCACGGTAAATGTGGGCGGCAAGCAGTATAAAAGCAAAAGCCTTGCGCTGAAAGTCATTGAAGTGGAGGTAGATACAACACAGACAGACAAGTTCTTCGGACCGAAAGACGTGCAGGACAATCCCTTTGAATGGGCTGAATGGGCACCACTGTTTTGGGCTTCTGTGCTGATGGTAGTGCTTTTCGTAGTGGCATGTTACCTCTACATACGGCTAAGGCAGGGCAAGCCGGTAGTGACTCCAAAGCTCAAGATGGTGCGCAGACTGTTGCCGCACCAAAAGGCCATGAAAGAGATTGAGCAGATCAAGGCCGACCGCATGGTAAGCTCAGAGAACCAGAAGGAATACTACACGAAGCTGACCGAAACTCTGCGCAAGTACATAGAGGAACGCTATGGCTTCAAGGCAATGGAGATGACCTCTACGGAGATAATCGACAGACTGACGCACACAGGCGATGCCCAAGCCCTTGACGAACTGACCGCTTTGTTCCGCACAGCCGACCTCGTGAAGTTCGCCAAGTTCTCGGCTCTCATCAACGAAAACGACATGAACCTCGTGTCGGCCATCGACTTCATCAACTCAACCAAGCTTGACACTCCGCCGGTGGAGCAGGTGCAGCGTCCGAAACTCACCGAAGAGGAGAAGCGCACCGTCAAGAGCCGCCGCGCACTCGTGGCAGTCATTGCCGTTTCGGCAACCGTCTGTCTGGGCTTGTTGGTGTATGTGGTTTATGAAACGTATCAACTTTTGCAATAAAAGGGAAGGAGACAATATATGGAATTTGCCAATAAAGAATACTTCTTCCTGCTCCTGCTCATAATACCATACCTGTTGTGGTATGTAATGTACAGGAAAAAGAGCGAGCCGACCATGCGTATGGGCGACACCTTCGCCTTCCGCTATGCACCGAAGAGCTGGAAAGTGCGCCTCATGCCGTTGCAGCCAATATTGCGGGTGGCCGCTTTCTGTCTGCTGGTTGTGGCTCTGGCACGGCCGCAAACCCAAAATTCATGGAGCAACAAGTCGGTTGAGGGCATTGACATCATGCTGGCAATGGACGTGTCCACGTCGATGTTGGCCGAAGACCTCAAACCCAACCGCATTGAAGCGGCCAAACAGGTGGCAGCGGAATTCATTTCCGGGCGTCCTAACGACAATATAGGACTGTCAATCTTTGCCGGAGAGGCTTTCACCCAATGTCCCATGACCACAGACCACGCATCGCTGCTCAGTCTGTTGCAGAGTGTGCGCACGGATATTGCCGCCACGGGAATGATACAGGACGGTACAGCCATCGGAATGGGACTTGCCAATGCAGTAAGCCGACTCAAGGCATCCAAGGCGAAGAGCAAAGTAGTCATACTGCTCACCGACGGAAGCAACAATATGGGCGACTTGTCGCCGATGACCTCGGCAGAGATAGCCCGCAGTCTGGGCATACGCGTCTATACCATCGGCGTAGGCACCAACAAAGTGGCTCCTTACCCAATGCCGGTGGCCGGTGGAGTGCAGTATGTCAATATGCCTGTGGAGATAGACACAAAGACTTTGAGCGATATTGCGGCGGCCACCGAGGGCGATTTCTACCGCGCCACCAACACAACGGAGCTTCACCGCATATACAAGGAGATAGACAGGCTGGAAAAGTCAAAGCTCAATGTCACGCGTTTCAGCAAGAGGTATGATGCATACCAGCCGTTTGCCCTGGCTGCGGCCATGCTTCTGCTGCTTGAAGTGTTGTTGCGCATAACGGTGTTTAGGAGAATACCTTAAAGAAAGAGTATCATGTTCAGATTTGAATCCCCCGACTATCTATACTTACTCATCGCAATACCGGTGCTGGCTCTGCTGCGCCTCGTGATGATTCATGGGCGCAGACGCAAGTTGCGACGCTTTGGCGACCCGAAACTGTTGGCCGCACTTATGCCAGACGTGTCGCGGTGGCGTCCGGAAGTCAAGTTCTGGCTGCTCGAAGCCGCATTGGCCGTACTCATACTGATGGTTGCCCGTCCGCAGATGGGCACACGCATAAGCAATGAAAAGCGCACGGGCATAGAAACGGTAATAGCCCTGGACGTGAGTAACTCGATGAAGGCCGAAGACGTGACTCCCAACCGTCTGGACAGAGCCAAGATGATGATGGAAAACCTTGTGGACAAGTTCACTGACGACAAGATTGCGCTCATTGTCTTTGCCGGAGACGCTTTCGTACAGTTGCCAATAACGAGCGATTATGTATCGGCCAAGATGTTCCTGAACGACATTTCTCCCGCAATGATAGCCTCTCAAGGTACTGACATAGCCCGTGCCATTGAGATGGGGACGCACAGTTTCACCAGTCAGGAGGGCATTGGCCGTGCCATAATAGTCATAACAGACGGTGAAGACCATGAGGGCGGTGCAGTTGAGGCAGCTCAAAAAGCAAAGAAACTCGGCATGAGGGTGTTTGTGCTCGGCATAGGTTCGCCCAGCGGCGCGCCTGTTCCCGACGGCCAAGGCGGCTACATGAAAGACAATAGCGGCAACACCGTGATGTCAGCCCTCAATGAAGATATGTGCAAGCAGGTGGCCGAGGCAGGCGGAGGAGCCTACATTCACGTTGAAAACAACAGCAATGCGCAGGAACAACTTAACTCCGAGCTTGCGAAACTGTCGCAGAAGGAGATGGAATCTGTGGTTTACAGTGACTATGACGAGCAGTTTCAGGCTTTCGGACTCATTGCTTTGCTGCTGCTGATTGCTGAAGTTTGTCTGCTTGAATGTCGCAGTCCGCTGTTCAAAAACGTCAGTCTGTTCTCACGGAAGAAGCGCATTGTGACCATAACGGCACTCGTTTTACTGTCATCAACAGCCTTCGCACAGACCGACAGACAGTATGTCAGGGACGGCAACAAGGCGTTCCGCGCAGGAGATTATGCCAATGCGGAAGTGGCATACAGGAAAGCCGTGGAGAAAAACCCGCGCAATCCGCAAGCTGTGTTCAACCTTGGCAACGCCCTGTTCGCACAGAAAAAGGACTCCGCCGCAGTGCAGCAATATGAACAGGCGGCAAAACTGGAGACCAATCCCAAGCGTCGTGCCATGTCATACCACAACATTGGCGTGGTGTGTCAAAGCCACAAGATGTACTCTGAGGCCATCGATGCTTACAAAGAGGCTCTCAGACTGACACCAAACGACGACGAGACGCGCTACAATCTGGCTCTGTGCAAACGCCAGCAGAAGAATCAAAACAAACAGGACCAGAACAAACAGCAGCAAAAGCAGGACAACAAAGACAAGAACAAGGACAACAAAGACAAGCAACAACAGGATAAGCAGCAAAAGCAGCAGGACAAACAGAAGCAGGAAAACAAGGACAAGATGAGCAAAGAGAATGCGGAGCAGTTGCTCAATGCGGCCGTTCAGCAGGAAAAGAACACTCAAGAGCGCATGAAGAAAGCCATGCGGCAGCCAAATTCCCGTAAGTTGCAGAAAAATTGGTGACGGATTATGAAGAGACTAAATACACTTGTCGTTCTTTTGTTTGTAGGACTGATGTCATGTCTCGCCCAGCGGCTGGTGGGGGAAGCACCGTCGCAGGTGGCAGTTGGCGAGCAGTTCAGACTAACATATACGATAGGCACGCAAAACGTTAAGGGTTTCAAGGCCGGCAGTATGCCTGACGGCTTTGAAGTGCTGATGGGGCCGAGTGAATCCAGACAGTCAAGTTTTCAAATGATCAACGGGCACACCAGCACCTCGTCTTCCATTACCTATACATATATAATATGCGCCAACAAGGGCGGCACTTTCACCATACCTGCGGCACATATTTCCGTTGGAGACAAGACCATTGCGTCAAACAGTATAAAGATTCACGTCAGCGGTTCGGCACGTAGCGGAGCCGGAGGCGGCCGACAACAGGACGGAGAACAGCCGAAGCGTGCTGCCGGGTCGCACATTTCAAGTTCGGATCTCTTCATCAAAGTGAGCGCAAACAAGCAGCGCGTGCATGAGCAAGAACCGATATTGCTCACATATAAGGTCTATACGCTTGTCGATTTGACCCAACTCAACGGCAAGATGCCCGACCTCAAGGGCTTCCATACTCAGGAGATACCGTTGCCGCAGCAGAAGAGTTTCAAGGTGGAAACATACAACGGCCGTCCTTACCGCACGGTTACGTGGAGCCAATATGTGATGTTCCCGCAGGTGACGGGCAAACTTGAGATACCCAGCATAACCTTTGACGGCATCGTAGTGCAGCAGAACCGTAGCATAGACCCGTTCGAGGCGTTCTTCAACGGCGGTTCCGGCTATGTTGAAGTGAAGAAAAAGATAAAGGCACCGGGGATTACTATACACGTTGATCCCCTTCCTGCACGGCCAGCCGGCTTTTCCGGCGGTGTCGGCCAGTTCAGTATCTCTGCGCAAACCGACAAGGCGAGCGTGAAAGCCAACGACCCGATAAACCTGCGTGTAGTGGTTAGCGGTCGCGGAAACCTGAAACTGATAAAGGAACCGGTCGTTAACTTCCCCAAGGACTTCGACAAATACAGTGCGAAGATTACTGACAAGACCAAGCTCACGGCCAATGGTGTGGAGGGAAACATGATTTACGACATCATGGCGGTACCGCGCCATCCCGGAAAGTATGAGATTCCGCCCATTGAGTTTACCTTTTACGATACGGGACGCAACGCTTACCGTACCGTGAGCACCCAGAGTATAGCCCTCAACGTAGAAAAAGGCAGCGGAAAATCAGCCGTGTCAGACTATACTGGACAGTCGGATGTGGAACAGATAGCCAAGGATATACGCTACATCAAACTGGGTGACACCACGCTACACAACCGAAACGACTTCTTCTTCGGTTCGCTCTCATACTGGATATGGCTGGCCGGACTCTTTGCAGTATTCGTTTCACTGTTCATCGTGTTCCGCCGCCGTGCCCTGGACAATGCCGATTTGGTGAAACAACGTGGCAGAAAAGCCAACAGTGTGGCCACAAAACGCTTGCGCAAGGCCAAGAAACTCATGCTTACTGGCCAGTCCGGTGCTTTCTATGACGAAGTTCTCCGTGCCTTGTGGGGCTATGTGGGCGACAAACTGAACATCCCTGTGGAAAATCTCTCGCGGGAAAACATCGAGCAATGTCTGTCTGACCGCGGTGTGGACAAGGTTGTCGTGGCACGTTTCATTGAGGCACTTGACGAATGTGAATACGAGCGTTACGCTCCGGGCGACGTTAAGGGCAACATGAGCAAGACTTTTGAGACGGCGATGGATGCCATAACGAAGATAGAGGACACTATGAAACACCGCAAACATACAGTTTCGGGCGGCAAAGCCACCTTGTTTGTGGCCTTTATGCTTGCCTTGGTTTCCGTTCCAGCCGATTCGCTGGCCATAACCAAGGCCAATGCCGACAGTGCCTATGCACGCGAGAACTACACTCAGGCCATCAAGGACTACGAGGAGTTGCTTGAGGGCGGAGAGAGTGCCGCCTTGTATTACAATCTCGGCAACTCTTACTACCGTACAGGCAACGTTACGCACGCTATAATAAACTATGAGCGCGCCTTGTTGCTTTCTCCTGCTGACAACGACATCAGATTTAACCTGCAGTTCGCCCGTACAAAGACAATAGACAAGATTACGCCGGAGTCAGAGATGTTCTTCGTGTCGTGGTATCATGCCGCTGTCAACATGGCAAGCGTTGACGGCTGGGGACATATTGCCCTTTGGTCGCTTGCCACAGCCATAGTTCTGGCTCTGCTCTATCTGTTTGCTTCGCGTATATGGCTGCGCAAAGTTGGCTTCTTCGGCGGTTTCGCCATGCTCATGCTCTTTGTTCTCGCCAATTTGTTTGCCTTCCAGCAGCGCCATTTCCTTGAAAACCGCAACGGAGCGATAGTGGTTTCGCCGTCTGTGGCGGTGAGAAGCACCCCGTCAAAGGGCGGTACGGAACTGTTCATCCTGCATGAAGGCACCCGTATAGACATCACCGACGGCAGCATGAAGGGCTGGAAAAAGGTGCGGTTGGCCGACGGCAGGGAAGGCTGGATGGAGACTTCGAGCATGGAAGTCATTTGATTGAGATTGCCAAAAGACATTGAAACATGGACTGGGAAGCATTGTTACATTTGGACAAGAGCCTGTTGCTGGCACTGAACGGCAGTGACTCGCTTTTCGTGGACGGCCTTGCCACAGTGCTCACGGCCGCTTC
>CAVAPI010000058.1:9139-14378 GCA_963590445.1 Lachnospiraceae bacterium
CTTTCACCCTCATCTACGTCATTGTCAAAGCGTGTATCGTGGCATGACCACTGTAAAGCATGGATTATGAACACCAAAGACATACATATAAGCGACTTCGACTATCCGTTGTCAGACGACAGGATAGCCAAGTTTCCCATCAAAGAGCGCGACCACTCCAAGCTGCTGGTCTATCGCCACGGTGAAATCACGGAAGACATCTTTTACAACCTGCCCCAATACCTCCCGTCGGGGGCACTGATGGTGTTCAACAACACCAAGGTGATACAGGCCCGTATGCACTTCCGCAAGGAGACAGGCGCACTCATAGAGATATTCCTCCTTGAACCTGTGTGTCCTGCCGACTACGAACAGATGTTCCAAACCACGGGTTCCTGCTCTTGGCTTTGCCTTGTCGGCAACCTCAAGAAGTGGAAGGGCGAACCGCTAAGGCAGCAGATAACCGTCGGAGGGAGCACCTTTACATTCACTGCAAGGTACGGCGGCGAGTGCCACACGAGCCATCGCATAGACTTTGAGTGGGACAACGACAATGTTTCCTTTGCCGAAATCATCGACGCAGTGGGCGAGTTGCCTATACCGCCATACCTGAACCGCGAAGCGCAGGACAGCGACAAGACAACTTACCAGACGGTCTATTCCAAAATAAAGGGCAGTGTTGCCGCACCGACAGCCGGGCTGCACTTCACCGATGCCGTGCTTTCAGCCCTCGACAAGGCTGGCATTGACCGCGAAGAACTTACCCTGCACGTCGGAGCTGGTACGTTCAAACCTGTCAAGAGCGCAACAATAGAGGGTCACGAGATGCACACCGAGTACATAAGCGTACATCGCTCCACCTTGGAAAAGCTGGTTGAGCACGGTGGGTGCGCCGTCTGTGTCGGTACGACGAGCGTCAGAACACTTGAAAGCCTTTATTACATGGGGCTGAGGCTGGCCAAAAATCCCGGTTTGTCGGAGGAACAGCTGCATATAGACCAGTGGGAGCCATACGAAACCGAGGCTACGCTGTCGGCCGTTGATGCCATAAAGGAAATCATAGCCTACCTTGACCGCAACGACCGCACAACACTCCACTCAAGTACACAGATAATAATAGCCCCAGGCTATGAGTACAAGATTGTGAAGATGCTTGTCACCAACTTCCACCAGCCGCAAAGCACCCTGCTACTGCTCGTGAGTGCCTTTGTAAAAGGCCGGTGGCACAGCATCTACGACTACGCTCTGACCCATGGTTTCAGGTTCTTGAGCTATGGCGACAGTTCCTTGCTCATACCATAACCAGCCTCAGGCATGGCTATAAGCCGCAGGTCTCGGAACCAAATTTCCCATATTGCAACAACAATAACGACAAAAAGACACAGAAATGAAGATAGGTGATAAGGTCCGCTTCCTCAGTGAGGTCGGCGGAGGTACGGTTGCCGGTTTCCAAGGCAAGGACATCGTGCTCGTAGAGGACGGCGACGGGTTTCAGATACCGACTCCTGTCACTGACGTGGTGGTCATTGACAACGACGACTACAGCACAGGGCGCATAGTAGAGGGCAGGAAAAATGCCGTAAACCCGGTGGAGGAGGAGACAGAGCCGGCAGACAAGCCCATAACGTTCAAGGTTCCCGTGGAGGAACGCCGTGGCGGCAATGTGCTGAATGTCTATCTGGCATTCGTGCCTGTGGACGTTAAGGAACTTACCTCGACACGTTTTGAATCCTATCTCGTCAATGACAGCAACTATTATGTGCGCTTTACATATCTTGCAGGCGAGGGATCCGGCTGGCAACTGCGCTCCACGGCGGAGGTAGAGCCTAACACCAAGCTGTTTATAGAGGAGTTCGGGCGCGAGGATCTGAATGCCTTGGAGCGTGTATGTGTGCAGCTGCTGGCTTACAAACGCGGCAAAACCTTTATCGCAAAACCCGTTGTCGATGTGCAGATGCGCATAGATACGATCAAGTTCTACAAGCTCCACACCTTTGTTGACAATGATTTCTTTGAACAGCCGGCACTGCTCTATCCCATAGTCGAGGGAGACAAACAGGCACAGACACTAGCTATCGACCCGGAAAAGCTCAAGAAAGAACTGCTCGGCAAGGCTGTTGCCGATACCCCGAAGCCGGTTGCGCCCAAGCACGACGGCAGACAGAACGACAGGAACGCCCTGGTGGTGATAGACCTCCACGCTTCGGAACTGCTCGACACCACCGCCGGAATGTCTCCGGGCGACATTCTCAACTACCAGATGGACACTTTCCGCAAAACACTCAAGCAATATGAGAAGAAGAAAGGCCAGAAGATAGTGTTCATACACGGCAAGGGCGAGGGCGTACTGCGGCGTGCGCTGACCGACGAGCTGCGCTATCGCTACAAAAACTACACCTTTCAGGACGCCTCTTTCCGCGAGTACGGATACGGCGCAACCCAAGTAACGGTAAAATAACACAGGACATGAAGCACGGATTTATCAATGTGGCGGCGGCAGTGCCGCGTGTAAAGGTGGCCGACGTGGGCTTTAACCTCAGTGAAACGGAGCGTCTGATAGCGCAGGCCGAGGAGAGGGGAGTGGAAATAGTGTGCTTCCCGGAACTTGGCCTTACGGGCTATACCTGCCAGGATCTCTTCCGCAGTCGTCTGTTGCTCGACAAAGCCAAGGAAGCCTTGGACTCTCTTGTGGAATACAGCCGCAACCGCAACATCATCTCCATCGTCGGCATGCCGATAGAGGCTGGGGGAGTGCTGCTCAACTGTGCCGTGGTGGTTCAGAAAGGTCGCGTGCTCGGTGCCGTTCCCAAGAAGTTCCTGCCCAACTACGGCGAGTTCTACGAGAAACGGTGGTTCGCTTCCTCCCTTGAACTGCGCGACACCCAAGTCACACTCGGCGGAGAAAAGGTCATGGTGACGGCAGAACCGCAGGTGTTCCAAACGGTTGACGGTGTCAGTTTCGGCATTGAAATATGCGAAGACGTGTGGTCGCCGGTGCCGCCAAGCTGCAATCTTGCACTGGCAGGGGCGGAAATCATCTTCAACCTGTCGGCCAGCGACGAGCTTACGGGCAAGCACGCCTATCTGAAGGGACTCCTTGCCCAGCAAAGTGCGCGCCTTATGTGCGGTTACGTCTATTCCGGCTGCGGCTACGGCGAGAGTACGCAGGACGTAGTCTATGGGGGGAATGCCATAATCCATGAGAACGGAAGGCTTATGTGCGAGAGTGAACGGTTCAGTCTCGACCCGAAACTGGAGACAGCCCAGCTTGACGTGGAGCTGCTGAGGGCGGAACGGCGCGCCAACACCACCTTTGTCTGCTCGCAGACCGGCGCTTCGGCACGCACGGTGGAGGCGTTTGCGGCAGGAAACCGTGACTTTGAACTCACGCGGGACATAGACCCGCTGCCCTTTATCCCCAAGTCCAAGGACATGAAGTCGGGCTGTCAGGAGATACTGGACATACAGACAATGGGACTGGCCAAACGCCTAAGCCACACCAAGGCCACCAGAGCCGTGGTGGGAATAAGCGGCGGACTCGACTCAACGCTGGCTCTTCTGGTCACAGTCCGCGCCTTTGACAAGCTGAAACTCGACCGTACTGGAATTATAGGCATAACCATGCCGGGCTTCGGCACCACCGGACGCACCCACGACAACGCAGTGTCGCTGATGCAGTCGCTTGGGGTTACTGTGCGCGAGATAAGCATTGTGCCCGGCGTGACGCAGCATTTCAAGGACATAGACCACCGTCCCGACGTGCACGACGTGACCTATGAGAACAGCCAGGCGCGCGAACGCACGCAGATACTCATGGACTACGCCAACAAGGTGGGCGGACTTGTGATAGGCACTGGCGACCTTAGCGAACTGGCCTTGGGCTGGGCGACCTACAATGGCGACCACATGTCGATGTATGGAGTCAATGCGGGAGTGCCAAAGACGCTCATCCGCCACCTCGTCAACTATATTGCCGTGGCCGAAGCGGACGAGACATCGCGCGAAACCCTGCTTGACATAATCGAAACCCCAATCAGTCCCGAACTCATACCGGCCGGTGAAAACGGCGAAATAAGCCAGAAGACGGAGGATTTGGTAGGGCCTTACGAGCTTCACGACTTCTTTCTCTACCACTATCTGCGCTTCGGTTCCCGTCCGGCCAAGATATTTGCCATGGCCAAATGCGCCTTTGACGGCAGCCGTCCCGGCGTGGCAGCCTACGAAAGCGACACGATCAAGCACTGGCTGCGCACCTTTTTCCGCCGCTTTTTCGCCCAGCAGTTCAAGCGGTCGTGCCTGCCTGACGGGCCCAAGGTGGGGAGTGTCTGCCTCAGTCCGCGCGGTGACTGGCGAATGGCGAGCGATTCGTCGGCCGCAATCTGGCTCGACGAGTGCGACAAACTGTGACTTGAAGCATCCCCAACAGCCTCACCCTTTTCGTAACCCGACCGTTTGCGCACCGCAAGTGGCCGGGTTTCTTGTCGTAAACGGCCTGTTTACGGGTCGCAAACACGGCATTTACGCACCGTAAACATACCGCTTGGCTGCCGGAAACGGCAGGATTACGGTCACACCCCCACGCCTTGCGGCTTTTACAGCGGCAGGCAGCGGTTGCGAATCAGTTGCCGCACGTCTCCCAAATACCCATATTTGGTTATTGTTGAAACCGAACATATTGAGTAACTTTGCATTCAGTAACAATAAATAGGTAGAGTATGAAGACTCAAAAGATGTATGAGGCCGACGACAGGATGATTTCCATCATAAAGGACAACTACAACGTGTTGCAGTCGCTCGGCAGTTTCGGCATCAACTTTGGCTTTGGCGACAAGACAGTGAGGGAGATTTGCCAGGACAACGGCGTGGATACATACACTTTCCTGACCGTTGTCAACTTCACAATCAACGGCTTTTCCGATTTTGACGACGACACACAGCTGTCAGTGCCCACACTTATGCACTATCTGGAGGCAAGCCACGTCTATTACCTCGACTTCCAGCTGCCCATGATACGCCGCCAGCTGGAAGAAACGGTCAACGAGTCGGAAGGATTGGGGCGGCTTATACTCAAATTCTACGACGAATACTCGCGTGACATAAAGAAACACATGATGTATGAGGAGAAGTCGCTGTTCCCATACGTGCAGGCTCTGCTCGAAGGAAAGCCGGCCGGCGACTACGACATCGAGACTTTCTCGAAGCATCACTACCAGACAGACAAGAAACTGACCGAACTGAAGAACGTAATAATAAAGTATAT
>CAVAPI010000059.1:0-14246 GCA_963590445.1 Lachnospiraceae bacterium
TTTGCCTTATAGACCCTATTCTGGAGGTTATTGCCATTATAATTCTACTTTTGAATGAAAAAATAAAGCCTCGCTGTATGGCTTTGTATCGGCATACAGCGAGGCTTGTTTTTTATAATTCAGGGTTTTGACACACCCCCACTTTGTTCTTTCATGCTGCCGACAGCACCAGGCGAATTTGCTCTGCCTTGCGCTCATGCAAACGGCACTGCCGAGCTTATTATTCAGCTTCGTTCTCAGGACGCAGCTTGCGCACTGTTTCTGCGGCGCGCCACATTTCCATGTTGCGCATTGCCTCAAGTTCCTTGTTGAGGCCGTCGCGGTAGTCGGGCTTGGAGTTGCTGTCGATGGAAATCTGCGCCTCGTTGCCGCTCTTCACAGAGAGATAGAGCCACTCCATGACGGGCTTGATGGCCTCGCGGAAGCGGGGTGCCCAGTCGAGCGCGCCGCGCTGTGCAGTAGTGGAGCAGTTGGCGTACATCCAGTCCATTCCCTTTTCGGCGAAGAGGGGCATAAGGCTCTGTGTAAGTTCCTCTACAGTCTCGTTGAAAGCCTCCGAAGGAGAGTGTCCGTGTTCGCGCAGCACTTCATACTGTGCCTCAAGCAGACCTTCGATTGCGCCCATGAGTGAGCCGCGCTCACCGGTCAGGTCGCTTGTGGCCTCGCGCTGGAATGTTGTCTTGAACAGATAGCCGGCTCCGATACCTATACCGAAGGCGATGGTCTTCTCCTCTGCCTTGCCTGAAGCGTCCTGATAGACGGCGTAAGAGCAGTTGAGGCCGCGGCCTTCGAGGAACATTGTGCGCAGCGATGTACCTGAACCCTTGGGGGCAACCATAATCACGTCGATGTCTGACGGGGGCACTACGCCTGTGCGGTCGTTCCAGTTGATGGCAAAGCCGTGAGAGTAGTAGAGGGTCTTGCCTTTGGTGAGGTGTTTCTTTATTGTAGGCCATGCCTGTATCTGTCCTGCATCAGAAAGCAGCATACAGATTATCGTACCTTTCTCGGCTGCTTCCTCAATAGAGAAGAGAGTCTTGCCGGGAACCCAACCGTCGGCTACGGCCTTGTCGTAGGTCTTGCCGGGACGCTGGCCAACGATGACGTTGAAGCCGTTGTCGCGCAGGTTGCCTGCCTGACCGGGACCCTGGATGCCATAGCCTATAACGGCTATCGTCTCGTTCTTCAACACTTCGTGTGCTTTCTCAAGAGAGAACTCTTTGCTGGTGATGACTGTTTCTACTACACCACCGAAATTCATTTCTGCCATAGTTGTTTGTTTTTTAGGGCAACCCGTTGCCGGGTGCCTGTTGTTTATTTGTTTTTATGTTGTTGATTGTCTTGTTTGCTATCCCTGTGTGCGGAAACCGCTGCCTGTCGCCCTCATTTGTCGGCGAAGACGATGCGGCTGCGGCACACTTCCGTGCCTTCTTCCTTGGTTATGCGTATGCTGCACTCGCTTTCCGGCGGTTCTCCCGTGCCTCCGGGCTGGCTTCCCGTGCCTTTCGCCGGCTCTTCCATACTTAATGACAGTCTGTCGCCCTGATGGCTTTCGGCCACATAGGCTATCTCGAACCGCTTGACGGTGTGCTTTCTGTGCCAATCGAGGTCGAACAGGTCGAGCACATGCTCGATATACTTCACCGAATTGATGTGACCGTTCACGTCAACGTCACTGTAGAATGTGTCTATCGTGCGCACATGAGTTGCGTCACCGCCCATCTTCACCCGCGAAATCTTGCCGATGGGACATGGCTTGTCGGCCTCTATCCATCTGTTTATGTCGCCGTTGTTCACCTTGAGGATGTCCTGCGGCTGGCGCGTCACGGTGTCTATCATAGCCCAGACGCTGCGGCCGTAGCCAAACATGCGGCCGTCTTCGCCCACTACCTTGAAGTTTCGGTTGGTGAAATACCGCATTGCGCTCTCCACCCATGTCTCGACAAAGAACTTGGAGTATTGCGCCGGCATGTCTTCCATCTCTATGGCGAGCCTCGACAACACCCATGTCTTGTTGATGGTGTTGAGGTATGTCATGCCGAAACCGCGCTCCGTGGAGTGGAAGTCTGCGGCGTTGAGCATGTGGTTCCCCAAATGTCCGATGAAGAGTCTGTGCGAGAAATCGCAGTGGAACGGCTCTGCCAGAAACAGATATTTGCCCGTTTTGTCCATCCTAATGCTCCTGTCCCCTTTCTTTCTCCCTCTGTTCAAGGTATTTGCTCACCTCCTCTTCGGTGCTGCGTGTCACGGCTATGCGTCCGGAACGCGTGTATTGCAGCACACAACCGAACTGGTCGAGATCACGGTAAAGGTCCATTATCTCCTCGGTGCGCCCGCTTTTCATCACTATGACGTATATCGGGTTCACCTCGGTGATGTATGCGTCGTTGCGTCTGACCGTCCTGGATATTTCAGGGTTGGCCAGCACTTCCGGCGAAGAGAGCTTGTAGAGTCCTGTCTCGCGGATAAACAGTTCGGAATCCTTATAGTAGTTGACCTTCACCACGTCTATTTTCTTGTCAATCTGCCGGGTTATCTTTATCACCTGGTCGGCATAGCACCATGCAGTGATGGTGTATTTGTGCAGGCCCTCGATACTTGAGGCCGACACGTTCAGGCTTTCTATGTTCACCTGACGGCGTGTGAACACGGCAGTTATCTGGTTGAGTATGCCGGCAACGTTCTCCGAATATACCAAAAAGGTGTATAGCGACTTGTCTTCTTCCATATCGGCCTCCTAAATTTCTATTTTCAACAGCATTTCGTTGACGCTTTTGCCCGGCGGAGTCATCGGCAGCACATTGTCATCCTCCTTGATGGCACACTCCAGGATATAAGGTCCGTCGGTAGAAAGCAGCTTTTCCACTGCGGCTTTCAGCTCTTCGCGCTTCGTAACCACGCTGTATGGAATGGCGTAAGCCTTGGCTATCGACTCATAGTCGGGGTTGAGCATCTTCGTGAACGAACGCCTCTGGCCGAAGAACATGTCCTGCCACTGGCGCACGTTGCCCAGATAGTTGTTGTTGAGCAGCACCATCTTCACCGGAGCCTGCTGCTCCATAATCGTGCCAAGCTCCTGTACGCTCATCTGGAAGCCTCCGTCGCCCGAAAACATGCACACTGTGCGGTTGGGAGCGCCGAATGTCGCGCCGACAGCTGCCGGGATTCCGAAGCCCATAGTGCCGAGTCCGCCGCTCGTAACGACCGAACGCCGCTTGTTGTACTTGAAGTAACGGCACGAGAACATCTGGTTCTGGCCTACGTCGGTCACCAGTATGGCTTCGCCCTTGGTGGCTTCTGCCACGGCGTTCACCACTTCGCCCATCAGCAGCGGGCCGTTGGCGGGGTGTATGGCCGGCTCAACCACCTGCTTCTTTTCCTCTTCGGCAAGCGGAACGAAGCTGTTGCGCCACTCCCGGTGGTCGCCTTTGTCGAGCAGAGCCGTTATCATGGGCAGTGTTTCCTTGCAGTCGCCGATAACGGGAACGTCGGCCTTTATGCATTTGTCTATCTCCGAGCGGTCAATATCAAGGTGTATGACCTTCGCCTGTTTGGCAAATGTCGATGGCAAACCGGTCACACGGTCGCTGAAACGCATGCCTATGGCAATGAGAACGTCGCACTCCTGCTCCTTCACATTGGGCGCATAGTTGCCGTGCATGCCCAGCATGCCCATGTTGAGCGGATGGTTGGACGGCAGAGCCGACAGTCCGAGCAGCGTGCGGGCGGCAGGTATGTCGGCTTTCTCAAGGAAATCGACAAGCTCTTCGTTGGCGTTACCGAGTTCAACGCCCTGCCCCACGAGAGCCAAAGGCCGCTTGGCGTTGTTTATCAGTTGTGCTGCCGCATAGACAGCGGTCTTGTCTATCTTGGGATAAGGCACATAGCTGCGCACAAAGTCGATGTGCATCGGCTTCCATTCCGCCTTGTGCTCCTGTGCGTTCTTAGGCAAGTCGAGCACCACAGGGCCGGGTCGGCCTGAGCGGGCGATGTAGAAGGCACGGCTCACAGCCCAAGCCACCTGGTCGGCATGGCGTATCTGATAGCTCCACTTGGATATTGGCTGCGACACACCCACGAGGTCAACCTCCTGAAACGCGTCGGTTCCGAGTGCGCCGATGCCCACCTGTCCGGCTATCACGACGATTGGCGTGGAGTCAATCATGGCGTCGGCCACTCCCGTAAGGGTGTTTGTTGCCCCCGGACCGCTGGTCACGATGCACACGCCGACCTCTCCGCTCACTCTGGCATAGCCTTCGGCGGCATGGGTGGCCGCCTGTTCGTGGCGGACGAGCACGTGGTTGAACTTCTTGTTCTCGCCTTGGGTGTATTTATATAGTGCGTCGAATACGGGCATGATGGCTCCTCCGGGGTAGCCGAAGATGGTTTTCACACCTTCACGCTCCAAGGCACGCATCAAAGCCTCTGCACCTGTAATGATTTCGTTCACGGGTAATATGTTTATGTTTCGGAGTTGGCTGCCACAATCCTGCTCCTTGCGGTTTCAGAAGCGCAGCCCCACCCTCCTGTTCTGTTGGTTTCCTCTTAGTCGATGACCCTCACTCCGCCCTTGTCGGCCGAGCTTACGCTCTGCGCATATGCTCTCAGAGCCTTCGACACGGTGCGGTTGCGCTTCAGCGGCTGCTGCTCCCTTGCGGCCAGCTGCTCGTCTGTGAGGCGCACATTGATGGTTCGGCTGGGAATGTCTATCTCTATGATGTCGCCGTCCTGTATCTTTCCGATGTTTCCTCCGGCTGCTGCTTCGGGCGAAATGTGGCCTATGCTAAGTCCGCTGGTGCCTCCGGAGAAGCGTCCGTCGGTGATTAGGGCGCACTCTTTGCCCAGGTGCATGCTCTTAATATAAGAGGTGGGATACAGCATCTCCTGCATTCCGGGGCCTCCCTTGGGGCCTTCATGAGTGATGACCACGCAGTCGCCGCTCTTGACCTGCCCTCCGAGTATGCCTTCGCAGGCGTCTTCCTGCGAGTCGAACACCTTTGCAGGGCCGGCAAACTTCCATATGCTCTCGTCAACGCCGGCGGTCTTCACCACGCAACCGTCCTGTGCGATGTTGCCGAACAGCACTGCCAGACCTCCGTCCTTGGTGTATGCGTGCTCCAAGGAGCGTATGCAGCCGTTGGCACGGTCGGTGTCGAGAGTGCCCCACTGTGCGTCTTGGCTTCCCATCTGGGTGGAAAACTTGCCGCCGGGCGCACTCTGGTATATGCGGTTTGCCTCGGAGTTGATGTCTTTCCCGGTGATGTCGTATGCCTTAATCTGCTCTCCAAGGGTCTTGCCGTCAACCCTTATGGCCGTTCCGTCGATGAGTCCGCCCTTGTAAAGCTCGTTCATAATGCCGAGAATACCGCCCGCGCGGTTGCATTCCTGCACGCTGTACTTCTGCGTGTTGGGCGCTAACTTGCACAGGCACGGCACTTTGCGGCTCAGCCGGTCGATGTCCTGCATCTTGAAGTCGGCCCCTGCCTCCTGCGCAACGGCCAGCAAGTGGAGCACGGTGTTGGTGCTTCCGCCCATTGCAATGTCGAGTGCCATGGCGTTGAGGAACGCCTTGCGTGTGGCAATGGAACGGGGCAGCACGCTCTCGTCGCCGTCTTCGTAGTAAGCGAAGGCGTTTTTCACTATCTGGCGCGCCGCATCCTTGAACAGCTGTATGCGGTTCTTGTGCGTGGCCAGTATGGTTCCGTTGCCGGGAAGCGACAGTCCTATGGCCTCGGTCAGCGAGTTCATGGAATTGGCGGTGAACATGCCGGAGCAACTGCCGCATCCGGGACACGCACAGCCCTCGATTTCGGCCATGTCAGCATCGCTTACCGACGGATCGGCGCCCTTTACCATGGCCGTAATCAGGTCGGCGTTCTCGCCATGCCAGCGCCCTGCCTCCATCGGACCGCCCGAACAGAACACGGTAGGGATGTTCAGGCGCATCGAAGCCATGAGCATTCCGGGCGTCACCTTGTCGCAATTCGATATGCAGATCATTGCGTCGGCCTTGTGGGCGTTCACCATGTACTCCACGGAGTCGGCTATTATGTCGCGGCTCGGCAGCGAATAGAGCATGCCGTCGTGCCCCATGGCTATACCGTCGTCGATGGCTATGGTGTTGAACTCGGCTGCATAGCAGCCCATCGCCTCTATTTCTTCCTTGACAATCTGGCCTATTTCGTGCAGATGTGTATGCCCCGGCACAAATTGAGTGAACGAATTGACTATGGCGATTATGGGTTTGCCGAACTGTTCGCGCTTCATGCCTGTGGCAACCCACAGCGCGCGTGAGCCAGCCATACGGCGGCCTTCGGTGCACACGGCGCTTCTCAACTGGTGTTTCATAAGTTTCTTACCTTAATATATACTGTCCTGAAGGCAGTCTTCTTTGTTTCGTTGTCTTGAATTGACTGCAAAGGTAGTCTTTTTTTTACTAACAGCAAACAAACTTGCGCATTAAAACGCCGGTTTGTGCCGATTTGTTATGGCAAAGGGCTTAATTCTTACAAAATAAAACAAACATTGCCGCATTGTATATGGTTTGATTCGGTTTCCCCTGGGCAGCCTCTCCAAGGCTGATACCGCCCTTGGTCTTCGCAACCCTGCCGTTTCGCTGCCGTAAACCGCCCGTTTGGCTACCGCAAACCGCCTGTTTACAACCCTTAACCCGGCTGTTTTCGATGCACAATCCGCCCGTTTTTGAAACCCATTGGCCGCCAACGACTTACAAAACCGGGCAGTTCGCCGCAAAAAGCCGGGCGGTCTGCATTGCGGGAACAGCCTTTCCGCATCTTCCCAAACGGGCGGAAAACCTGCGGAGACCGTCACCTAATGCTCTGAAAATTTGCACAACCGCTGAAAATGTAGTATTTTTGCGCCCGAATTTGAGTAGGATTAAAGACACATATTAATATGAACGTTTCATATAAATGGCTTAAAGAGTATGTGGATTTCGACCTGACACCGCAGCAGGTGTGCGACGCACTCACGTCAACAGGTCTGGAAGTCGATGCCCTTGAGGAGGTTCAAACAGTCAAAGGTGGTCTGAAAGGGCTTTTTGGAGGGTCACAGGGACAGGTACTGCTGACCATTGGCGGTGCAGCCTTGACCGTAGGAAGTCTTGTTGTAGTCTTGATGAAAAAAGGGAAATGAGTTAGTCTGTTTGCCGAGTACGGTCTGTCTAACAGTAATAGTTGGGCTTTCTTGGGCAGATAATTGATAGGCTTCTGTTCCCGTCCCGTTGACCGGGACAATGCCGGAATATCGTTGTCACGACAGAATGTGACGATGATTTCCGGCTTTTTCTTTTCCCATTTCCCAGGCTCTGTCGCCAGTGTAGGGTAATGAATCACACGGGTTCATGATGACTCATTTTCTTGTTTTAACTCAATTTAACCATCGGGGGGGGTAATTAGGGGAATAATGTCTATATTTGCAAAGTTCAATTAAATTTTACACATTATGAAAAACAAAACAACTATCAAACCTTATGTGAAGCCTAATGCTTTTTGTATACAGATTTCTCCGTGCTCCCTTCTCTCCGGCAGTACCGGCGAAGGTACCGAAGGCTACGTCGAGAAGCAAGGTCAGGGTGAATGGACGGTCGTCGAGCCCGACGAATGACAGAAGGCTGTCTGCAAAAAGAACCAATCAAACGACATTTCTATAAATTGAAACTATGAAAAAACAAAGTATTATCGTTCCGTTCTGCGCTGTTGCCGCCCTCTTGTCAAGCAGTTGCAGCCAGGAAGTAGAGCAGCCGGCCAACGGCGATGTTGCCAAAACGTATGTTGCAACAGTAGAAAACTCCACCAATGTGACCCGCTCCTACAATGCAGGAAGCGGTTCTTTTGTTTGGTCTGTCGGTGATGACATCAGCGTTTACACCGCCGATGGGTTCAAGACCATGAAGTTCAAGTCGGGCGCACACACGGGAATCGCTACCTATGAGGAGGTGACATTCATTCCGCAGGACATCGCCGTGTTCCCCACGACGGCAGTAAAAAGTTACACTGACGGCACACTCTCTGTGACCTATCCGTCCGAGATAAAGCACAGTTCCAATGCCAACGACCCCCTTGTGGCACAGTTTAGCAATGGACAGACAGCCTTCAACTTCAAGCATGTGGGCGGTGTTCTCGCTTTCGAGATAAATATGCCAGCCGGTGTCGACGCCTTTGTGGTTACAGTCGACAAGCCCATTTGTGGCGATTTCGCTGTTGACATGACGGGCGATGCGCCCACAGTCAAGACTACTGACGGCGGCACTGACGGCAAGAGCGTGACATTCACATTTGCCAAGACCACTGTCAGCGGTATCATGAACTTCTATCTGCCCGTTCCGACCGGCACTTACTCTTCGCTCACGTTGGAGGCCAAGAACGGCAACGATGTGGTCAATGAACTGACCAACTCCTCAAGCAACACCATAGACCGCTGCGACTGGACCGTGTTCAGCGTCAATATGTGCTCTTATACCGCCACTATCGAGCAGGTGGTGACCGGTGTCACGGCGTTCAACAAACTTCTGGAAGAGACCTCTGCCACAGAACTTGCAAAGAAGGACATCACTCTCGACCTCAACGGCGAGACCTTTGCCAACACCAATACAGCCCAGAAGTGCATCACGACACTCAGTGTCAACAGCCTTACTCTTAAAGACGGCACTGTCGATGCCTCCGGTCTCAACATCAAGGCGGCAGGTAGCGTCACCCTCAAGGACATCAAACTCACGGGCGCTTTCCCCAAAACGAACAGCAACTCGCGCATCACACTCAACACTTCCGGCAAGATAGTCATCGATGGTCTGGACTTTACCGAAACCACAAACGGATATAACGGCATAGAGATAAACCTCAGTGCCAACCCGGTCTCAAGCGACATCGAGATCAAGAACTGCAAGTTCGGTCCTGTTCCTACCAACAACTGCATCTCGATTTTCGGCATTGCCGAGGACGGAAAGGCAACTGTCGAGGACTGTGACTTCGA
Source organism: Lachnospiraceae bacterium (assembly GCA_963590445.1). Classification (GTDB taxonomy): domain Bacteria; phylum Bacteroidota; class Bacteroidia; order Bacteroidales; family Bacteroidaceae; genus Prevotella. The sequence goes on from CAVAPI010000059.1 coordinate 8,992, forward strand.
CCTGAATGCGAACTCAGATGCCGTTCGCATCAGCAACAAGTTCAATGCAAACCACTTCACAGTGAACTTCAAGAACTGTAGTTACAAGTACAATGGTACCACAAAGGAGAGTTTCCTCCTCTTCCAGGACTATACCAACGGCACCGGGGCTGCTGACAAGAAGCAGTTCAGCGGTCTGACAATCAATTGCGAGAACGTGACCAAGAACGGTACTAAGGTTACCGAGTTGGGCACACTCTCGGGAACGGACATGAGCAACCAGTTCGCTTATGTGTATTACAATAAAGGTGGAGTGCAGACAGACACCAGTCATTACCCCACATTCACGTTCAAATAAACGAATGGCGCAAGGCAATTTGCGCACAGAAATGCCAAGGGCAGGATTTCCGTCGGGAAGTCCTGCCCTTTTCCTTCCCCTCTTTTCCTGCGTTGTCAATTTCAAATGAGATAATTGCGTGACGGCTATTGATAGGGTCACAGGGACAGGTATTTGATATAGGACTCATTTGCTTCAGCTCCCAATGGCAAGCCATTTCCGTCTGTATGCACGACTGGCTTGACAAGACCTGCAAGGTGGAGTGCGACGAGACTACCGAGTGGATGCTCAGCAGTATGCGCCTTGCCTCGCTGGGCGACCAGCTGAAGTACCACAACAAGGTGATGCTCGACACTCCGCCTTACAACTCCGAATACCTTGACGATATTCTCGGGGCGATAGACAAGCACTATCTCCTGAAGTTCAAGTATGTCTCGGCTTTCGACGCAGAGAGCGACATCGTATTGCAACCAGCCTTCGTGAGATACTTCAAGCAGCGGTGGTACGTTATTGGGGTGAAAGAGTCGTCTTCAGATACCGACGAGAAGAAACTCGTTCGTTGCCTGCCTTTCGACCGCATCAGTTATCTGAAGGTAATCTGCGAGAAGCATCCTTTGTCGGCTGAAATGAAGCGTTTCCTCACTCCTGAAAACTATTACGAGGATTGCTTCGGCATCATGCGTATGGAGGACGAGCCTGTGGAACGCATCCGCATCCGTGCTTTCTATCCCGAGTACAACCTGATAGAGGAAGTGCCGTTGCATGAGAGTCAACGACGGTTGACGGAATCGAAGGACGGCCTGTACCGCGAGTACGAACTCACCGTGCGCCCCAGCCGCGACTTCCTGCAAGAACTGCTCTGGCATGGCCGCAACATCATGGTGCTGCAGCCCGAGAGTCTGCGGCAGAAGATGATAGGCATTCTGCAAGACATGACAAGGAGCTACCAAACGGGCGAGTGTACCAACGGAGAACAGGAAGCATGAAACATCAAAAGAGGACAATATAGCCCCTACGCATCTATGGAATATCATAGCCCGGATGGGCAGCGGCTATCACCATCGTCGTGGCGTTGTCGCCTGTTATGAGCAGCTGAATTGTGAGTGCCATATAGATACCTGGGATGATGACGATTTCTTGGGGGAAGACGGGCGCACATGGGACGAGGGCATCCACTATCCGGCCTATCAAGACCAATATTTCCTCATGCCCTTCCACCACCTGTATTGTGACCTCTTCCTGTATTCCTTCGAAGACCTCTGCAACATCAACGACTTCCGCGTTAATGTCGAGGTGCAGTTAGTGACGAGGGAGCAAGACAAGACAAAGGAAAACATCCAGTAAGATGCCTCAGAAATTCATTGCCACAATGTTAGGCGTTACGGGCATTGTGCGGTTCCATACATGGCCGTGATGGACACGGAGTGCGTTGATGGCTTTCGTCCAATGCCTACAACGAGGGTCGCTAATACCTACCATGAGGATGTCTAATGCCTATTACGAGGACAGCTAATACCTACCACGAGGAATAACTATCACAAGAGAAGGCGGTTTGTGGCATACGGAAAACACCTGGAAACCCGTCGGGGACAGTCACCTAATGCTCTGAAAATTTGCACAACCGCTGAAAATGTAGTATTTTTGCGCCCGAATTTGAGTAGGATTAAAGACACATATTAATATGAACGTTTCATATAAATGGCTTAAAGAGTATGTGGATTTCGACCTGACACCGCAGCAGGTGTGCGACGCACTCACGTCAACAGGTCTGGAAGTCGATGCCCTTGAGGAGGTTCAAACAATCAAAGGAGGTCTGAAAGGGCTTTTTGTAGGCAAGGTTCTCACTTGCGAACCGCATCCCAACAGCGACCATCTTCATGTGACAACAGTTGATTTAGGCCATGAACAGCCGTCGCAGATAGTGTGCGGTGCACCGAATGTGGCTGCCGGACAGAAGGTAATCGTGGCCGATTTGGGCTGCATCCTTTACGATGGCGACAAGGAGTTCGTCATCAAGAAGTCGAAACTTCGCGGAGTGGACAGCTTTGGAATGATTTGCGCCGAAGACGAAATAGGCGTAGGCACAAGTCACGACGGCATCATTGTATTGCCCGACGATGCTCCTGTGGGACAGCCTGCGGCGGAATACTACCACGTGGAGAGCGACTGGCTCATAGAAATAGACATCACGGCCAACCGCGCCGATGCTCTTTCGCACTGGGGAGTGGCTCGTGACCTCTACGCATGGCTCAAACGCAACGGCCATGAAACCAGTTTGCATCGTCCGGACTGTGCGGACTTCGCTGTGGACAACCACGATTTGCCCGTAGAAGTGGACATCGAAAACAAGGAGGCCTGCCGCCGTTATGCTTGCGTAAGCCTGACCGGCTGCGACGTGAAGGAGAGTCCCGAATGGCTGCAGAACAAGTTGCGAACAATAGGTCTGCGCCCGATAAACAATATCGTGGACATTACCAACTATATAATGATGGCTTATGGCCAGCCGCTCCACTGCTTTGACGCGGATATGGTGACAGGCCACAAGATTGTGGTGCGCACCCAGCCCGAAGGAACCAAGTTTGTTACTCTCGACGGTGAGGAACATACGCTCGGAGAGCACGACCTCAGCATCAGCAATGCCGAAGAACCGATGTGCATAGCCGGCATCTTCGGCGGCAAAGGCAGCGGTACGTATGAGACCACACGCAACATAGTGCTCGAAAGTGCCTACTTCCATCCCACATGGATACGCAAGAGCGCACGCAGACACGGTCTTAGCACCGACGCATCGTTCCGTTTCGAGCGCGGCATAGACCCCAACGGAGTCATCTATGCACTCAAGCAGGCCGCAATACTCTGCCAACAGCTCGCCGGAGGCAAGGTGTCGATGGAGATAAACGATGTGTATCCCTCTCCCATAGAGGATGCCAAGGTAAGCCTGAACTACGGTTACGTGAAGTCACTCATAGGAAAGGAAATACCGAACGATACCATCAAGGGCATCTGCGAGAGCCTTGAAATGAAGGTAACCGCCGAGACAGCCGACGGAATAGAGCTGGACGTGCCGGCCTACCGTGTGGATGTGCAACGCCCGTGCGACGTTGTGGAGGACATACTCCGCATATACGGATATAATAATGTGGAAATCCCCACCCAGCTGAAGAGCTGCCTCGTGGTGAAAGGCGACGAGGACAACAAGCACAACATGGCCAATATCGTAGGCGAACAGCTTGTGGGATGCGGCTTCAACGAGATACTTAACAACTCTCTCACCAAGAGTGCCTACTACGAGCAGCACAACTCTTACCCGGCAGAAAACTGCGTGAGGATAATGAACCCGCTGAGTTCCGACCTCAACGTGATGCGCCAGACTCTGCTGTTCGGCGGTTTGGAGAGCATAGAGCACAACGCCAAGCGAAAGAGCCAGAACCTTAGACTGTATGAGTTCGGTAATGTCTATCGCTTTTCGCCCGAGAAGAAGAACCCCGACAGCCCGATGGATGCCTACAAGGAAGACAACCGTCTGGCCATGTGGGTGACTGGCAAGCGCATAGAAGGCAGTTGGGCACATCCCGATGAGGAAAGCAGCTACTTTGAACTGGCCGCCTACGTGGAGAATGTGCTGCGCCGCATAGGTCTGAAGCCGGAAGAAACGGTGCGCAAGAAAAGCACAAACGACATATTCTCCGCCGGTATAGTCATTGAAACCCGTGGAGGCAAGGTGCTTGGAGAACTGGGTATCTTGAGCAAGAAGGTATTGAAAGACGCCGACATCGACCGCCCCGTATATTACGCAGAACTGAGCTGGACAGCGTTGATGAAGGCTGTGCGCAAGGCAAAGGTGCAGTACAGCGAGATAAGCAAGTATCCTGCGGTGAGCCGCGACCTCGCTTTGCTCGTTGACAAAGGCGTTGAGTTTGAGCAAATAGAGCAGATAGCACGCCAAACGGAAAAGAAACTGCTGAAAAAGGTGGAGCTTTTCGATGTGTATGAGGGCAAGAACCTTCCGGCCGGCAAGAAGAGCTATGCCGTGAACTTCGTGCTTCAGGACGAGACAAAGACGCTTAACGACAAGCAAATCGATGCCTTGATGGGCAAATTGACAACAAATCTAAAAACAAAATTAGGAGCAGAACTCCGCTAATACACAACTCCAATGGGAAGAGCATTTGAATACAGGAAAGCAACTAAGATGAAGAGATGGGGTCACATGGCCCGTACGTTCACAAAAATCGGCAAGCAGATAGCAATAGCCGTAAAGGCTGGCGGCCCTGACCCGGACAACAACCCGCACTTGAGAGCCATCATGCAGACCGCAAAGCGCGAGAATATGCCCAACGCCAATGTGGAGCGCGCCATAAAGAACGCCATGGGCAAGGACCAGAAGGACTTCAAGGAGGTGACATACGAGGGCTACGGACCTCACGGAATAGCCATCTTCGTTGACGCAGCCACTGACAACACCACCAGAACCGTGGCCAATGTGCGTGCCGTGTTCAACAAGTTCAGCGGTAATCTCGGCACACAGGGTTCGCTTTCGTTCCTGTTTGACCACAAATGCGTGTTCACTTTCAAGAAGAAAGACGGTCTCGACATGGACGATATGATACTGGAATTTATCGACTATGGCGTGGATGAGGACTACGACGAGGACGAAGAGACGGGCGAAATAACCATCTACGGTGAGCCAACCAGCTTCAGCGACATACAGAAACACCTCGAAGGCATGGGCTTGGAGGTAACGGGAGCAGAGTTTACCCGTATTCCTAACGACCTTAAAGAAGTCACTGCCGAGCAAAGGGAGACCATTGACAAGATGGTAGACCTGCTTGAGGATGACGATGACGTGCAGAACGTCTATACGAACATGAAGCCTGAATAGGCCAGGCACGAAGTCTGAATAAGGTAACGCAGGGTCTCTGAATAAGGTCAACGTGAA
>CAVAPI010000060.1:0-14133 GCA_963590445.1 Lachnospiraceae bacterium
TCAATTATTGCTCAAGCCTGACATCCATCGACATTCCCAATTCCGTGACGAGCATCGGCTCATATGCGTTCAATTTTTGCATAAGCCTTACCTCCGTCACCATCCCCAATTCCGTGACGAGCATCGGCGGCTGGGCGTTCCAAGGTTGCTCAGGCCTGACAGAAGTCACCATCGGCGAATCCGTGACAAGCATTGGCTTGGGTGCGTTCAATAGATGTCCCGCCATTACCAAGCTGGTAAGCCTAAACACGACACCGCCCACGTGCGGCGTCTGGGCTCTGGCGGACATCGACAAGGATAGCTGCACGCTCTATGTGCCCAAGAACTCGCTCGAAGCATACAAGGCAGCCGACCAGTGGAAGGACTTCAAGAATATGGAGAAGATCGACCCCACCGGCATCAGTCTGCCCGGCAGCAACGGAAACAATAAGGTTGTCAAGCGTTATGATACCAACGGGCGCATGACGGACAAGCCTTTCAAGGGATTGAACATCCTGAAGATGGGCGACGGCACGACGAGGAAAGTAATGGTGAAGTAAGCCATGCTGTAAGTTCTTGGCTAATGTATGAAACCAAGGACTGACTGACATTTGCGAACACCGCCCGGCTTTAAGCGCAGAGCTTAAGGCCGGGCGGTGTCGTTTTCCTGTGGCGCAGGTGAATGGTTAAAGGCTATTGCATGTCATTCGTAGCGCATTGATTTGGCAGGGTGTATGCGTGTGACAAGGTAGCTTGGGGCTGTCAGAACGAAGACGCTTATCAGCATGGCGGCTACGTTAAGCAGCACGACAAAGGGCACATGGAGTTCCACGGGTGCGGTACTGACATAATAGCTGGCGGGGTCGAGATGCACAAAACCGCTATATTGCTGCAACAGGACAAGCCCGATGCCGATCAAGTTGCCCCAGAACATTCCGCGACCGATGATAAACACGGCGAACCAAAGGAACGTGCGGCGCACGGAGGTGTTGCTTGCGCCCAACGCCTTGAGCACTCCTATCATTTGGGTGCGCTCCAGAATGATGATGAGCAGTCCCGAAACCATCGTAAAACCGGCCACGCACATCATCAGAGCCAAGATTATCCACACGTTTATGTCCATAAGGTCGAGCCAGGAGAATATCTGCGGATATGCCTCATGCACGGTTTGCGAGGTGTATGTGTCGCCATACTTGTCGGAAGTGCGGTTCACTTTGGCCACGACCCGTGCGGCTATCTCCTCCAGACTGTCGAAATCGTCAACAAGAATTTCCGCCCCGGAGCACTGGCCGGGCTGCCATCCGTTGAGTTTCACTGCGGTATAGAGGTCTGTGAAGCATATAGTCTGGTCGAATTGGGTCATGTTGGTGCGGTAGATGCCGCTCACGGTGAAACGGCGCGCCCTCACGTCATCGCCGGAGATAAAGTATGCATACACTTTGTCGCCGGCCTTCAGCCGCAACTTGTCGGCTGTCATCTTTGAAAGCACCAGTTTCTGGCCGCTCTTCGTGTCGCTGAACTTGGGCAGGCTGCCCTCCACCAGATTGGAGCGAAGGAAACCGAGGTCGTACTCGGGCCCCACGCCCTTGAAAGCGATGCCGATAAAGTCGGTATCCGTCTTCAATATGCCCTGCGCAACGGCAAACCGCTCCACGTGAGCCACGCCCTTGACACCGCCAAGCACGCGCATCATGCTGTCATCCACACACACGGGATACGGGTCAGTGCCCTGCATGGCAAGGAAGTTCTCCACTTGGATGTGGCTACCGAAGCCTATGACCTTGTCACGTATCGTGTGCTTGAAGCCAATGACCACCGATACGGTGACAATCATCACGGCAAGGCCGATGGCAACCCCCATTGTGGCTATACGGATGGCCGGACGGCTCACCTTCTGGCGCCCGCCCTTGTCCTTGAATATCCTTCTTGCTATGAATAGTGGGAAGTTCATGCTGCGATTAACGTTACCCTACGGCTACCCGTTGCCGTCCCTGCGCCCGGGATAAGCCTCCAGAGCTTTCCTCAGCACTTCAAGTGCGCGCATGAGGTCTTCCTTTTTCAGCACGTAAGCTATACGCACCTGGTCGATACCAGCCCCCGGGGTGGTGTAGAAGCCTGTGGCCGGAGCCATCATCACCGTCTCTCCCTCATAATTGAAGTCCGACAGGCACCAGCGGCAGAACTTCTCGCTGTCGTCAACCGGCAGCTTCGCAACCGTATAGAATGCGCCCATCGGTATCGGAGAGTACACTCCCGGTATGCGGTTCAGCCCGTCTATGAGACATTTGCGCCGCTCCACATACTCGTCATACACGTCGCGGTAGTACTCTTCGGGTGCATCGAGCGAGGCTTCGGCCACTATCTGGCCTATAAGCGGCGGGGACAGGCGTGCCTGACAGAACTTCATCACGGCCTTGCGCACCTCCTTGTTCTTCGTAATCAGCGCCCCTATCCTTATTCCGCACTCCGAATAGCGTTTGGAAACGGAGTCTATGAGTATCACATTCTGCTCTATTCCCTCCAAGTGACAGGCGCTTATATAGGGCGAACCGGTATAGATGTACTCGCGATACACCTCATCGGAGAAGAGATAGAGGTCATACTTCTTCACCAAGTCGCGTATCTGGTTCATCTCCCTGCGCGTATAGAGATAACCGGTAGGGTTGTTGGGGTTGCAAATCATTATGGCACGAGTGCGGTCATTGATGAGTTCCTCGAACTTCTCGACCTTCGGCAGCGAGAAGCCCTCCTCTATCGTGGTGGCTATCGTGCGGATTTTTGCACCTGCGGATATGGCAAACGCCATGTAGTTGGCGTATGCAGGTTCGGGAACGATTATCTCGTCGCCGGGATTGAGGCAAGACATGAATGCGAAGAGCACGGCTTCGCTACCGCCGGAGGTTATTATGATGTCGTCAGCCTCCACGTTTATGTCATATTTCGCATAGTAATGCGTCAGCTTTTCGCGGTAGCTGAGGTAGCCCTGCGACGGCGAATACTCAAGGATGGTGCGGTCTATGTGCTTCAACGCGTCAAGCCCCACCTGCGGTGTGGGCAAGTCCGGCTGCCCGATGTTGAGGTGATAGACCTTCACTCCCCTTTTCTTGGCAGCCGCAGCCAGCGGTGCAAGTTTCCTGATGGGCGACTCTGGCATTTCAAGGCCGCGCTCTGATATTTCCGGCATAATCGTTTCTTGTATGAAAATCGTTGCAAAGGTAACACTATTAATCGAGAAAGGGTCTGCAAGCCGTTGGAAAAGTGCCGACAGCAAGGCGTTGCAGCGGTAGTGTACGCACTATTTCCCGCCGCTTTCCCCGTACTTTTCCATCAGCGTGTCGGCCTGTCCGTTGCCGAGTTCCTTGGCCTTGCGCAGGTTTTCCATACCATCAGCCTTGTTTCCATTCAGGCATTGGGCAAGTCCGAGGAACAGGTAGCCGTCGCTCAACTGGCCGTCTATGGCTATGCACTCGCGCGCTGTCGCCTCCGCTTCGGCGAACATCCCTACCCTAACCTCCACCATTGCCTTCTCGGCATAGTAGATTGCGGCCTTCGGGTTGATGGCTATCGCCTTGCCAAGGTCGTCCAAGGCCTGTTGGAAGAGCTTGCCCTCCAGCTCGGCCTGTTCCCTTTCATAGTAGAAGGCGTCGCCCACTTCGGCCGGCAGGAGCTTTTCATATTCGTTGAAGTCCAGAACAGCCGCACGGTACCGGCCGGTCTTCACTAACGCGCGCGCCCTTGCCAGAAGGAAAGGCGCAGCCGCTTTCAGGTAAGGCTTGCTGAAAGTGCATACGGCACTGTCAAGCAGGCTAACCATCGCGGCGGTATCGCCGAGCAGTTCCTTGCATCTCGATGCGCTGTAAAACAGTTCCGCACTGCGCAGATTGGTGGTTGTCAGTTCGGAAAACAGCCCGTAAGCCTCATCATAACGCTTCTGTGCAAAGCGGATGCGGGCTTTCAGTTCCTTGTAGATGGGCATCGGGCTGGCCTCATAAGCCCTGTCGGCCTCGTCAGCAGCCTTGTCCATACTCCATGAGTCGTATGGCTTGTCGCTCTTGAACACCTCTTTCTGGTATATCAGCTTGGCATATTCGTTGTGCGCAACGTCCTTTTTGTCGGCAACGGCAATGGCCTTTTCCATGTCGGCCTCCGCCTCGGCAAACCTGTCGGCACCCGTTTCCATCTGCGCACGGTAGATATAGCCGTCGGGAGCCTTGGGGAACTTGGTGATGAAGTCGCCCACAAGCGAAGCGTAGTCGGCTGAATCGAGGGTCTGGGCGGCTATATACATGGTCAGCACAGCCTGGTCGAGTTCCTCCGGAAGTGCCTTCTTCACCCGTGTCTGCCGCAGAGCGCGGTCGTTGATGCTCAATCCGGTGGCCTTCATCCCCGCCGCAAGCCTTACTCCGGCGGCATAATTCAGAGTGTCTGCGGCGGTTGCAGGCCGCTGAAGCAGCCCTATTACCTCACCCCTGTCGTTGAGTACCGGAGCACCGGCCGCATCAATGGGGGCGGTAAGGCGCAGGGTGTAATAGACATTGCTGTCCCTTACGGTCTCCGTCTTGACCACTTCGCCCATGACAGCCGACGGCGTTTTCTTCACAACATACGGCATCAGCCACACCTTGTCGCCCGCCGCAGGGAGCGAGGAGGCCATTTCCAGTGGTGCAGCCCCTTTGGCTGCCACCCGGAACTTGGCCAGATCGTACATGTCGTCGCCGCCTATGATGAAGTCAACCGGGCTTTCCTTGCCGCGCGCATCAACGGCTACTGCCCTCGAAGCGCCACGGAATGGGGCGAAACAGCCCGCGCTTTCACCGTCTGCACCTATGAAAAAGCCGTTGCAGCTGCCTGTCGGCGTACCGTCAAGGGCAAAGCCCTTCAAGGCAAACACGGCCTTGGCCGCCTTTTTAGCCCACTTCGGCTGTTGTCCGAACAGCGGCACCGAAGCCAAAAAGAGGCTCACTGCGGCTAAAAGTGTTTGTTTTCTCATTTTTTCAACAGTTCTTTTGCATTGCTTACAGCCGCCTCCGTCACATCACTTCCGCTAAGCATCTGGGCTATCTCCCCCACCCGCTCGTCGTCGGTGAGCATCTGCATGCGGCTGGTCGTGCCGCCGGCGGTCTCTTCCTTATACACCTTGTAGTGGGTAGTGCCGAGGGCGGCTATCTGCGGCAGGTGGGTTATGCTTATCACCTGACGGTCGGCCTGTCCCATCTGCTGCATTATCTGCGCCATCTGCTCGGCTATCTTTCCGCTGACACCCGTGTCAATCTCGTCAAAGACAATGGTGGGCAGCTTGACCGCCCCGCTTATCATAGCCTTGAGCGAGAGCATCACCCGCGCAACCTCGCCTCCCGAAGCCACGTGCTCCACCGGTTGCAGCGGAGTGCTCGTGTTGGCGCTGAAAAGGAAAGCCACGCGGTCTATGCCTTTAGGAGAAAGGCCGCCCGTCTCGACGGTTACTTCAAAGCGGACGTTGGGCATACCGAGCGTGCGGAGCCGTCCGAGCATGGTTTTCTCAATCTCCACCGCCGCCTTCCGGCGCATTGCGCTCAGCTCTCCGGCCCGTTTCATGCACTCCTGCCGCACCGTTTCAAGCTCCGCCTGCATGGCCGCCAGCTCTTCGTCGCTGTTTTCAATGTGCGAAAGTTGCCGTCCCAGCTCGTCGCGGCGGGCTGTAAGCTCCGCCACAGTGTCGCAACGGAACTTCTTTTGCAGCCCGTAAATGGTGTCGAGGCGGGCGTTTATGCTGTCAAGTTCGGCAGGATTGAAGTCTATGCCTTCAAGTTGCGAGCCTATTTCCTGCGAGATGTCCTTCAGCTCTATGTAACAGCTGTCCATGCGGTCGGCCATATCCCCGGCCGAAGGCAGCATCCGGCTGATGCCGCGCAGTGCGTTGGTGGCCGTCTTCAGGCTCTCCACCACTCCCGTACCGTCGGCCGACAGCACGTTGTCGGCCTCATAAAGGCCGCTCTTTATGTCCTCTGCATGGCTCATGGTGCCGGCTTTCCGCTCCAGTTCCTCCTGCTCGCCGTCGGAAAGGCCGGCGTTGGCAAGCTCGTCAAACTGGAATTGCAGGAAGTCGGCGTTGGCCCTGTCGCTCTCAATGGCCGACTTAAGCTCCGCAAGTCGGCGGTTTACGTCCTGAAAACGGGCGTAACAGGAGGCGTAAACGGCCAGTTTTTCCCCGTCACCTGCAATGGTGTCAACTACATCCAGCTGGAAATCCTGCTTCCCGATGAGCAGGTTCTGGTGCTGGCTGTGCACGTCGATGAGCTTTTCGCCAAGCTCCTTGAGCAGGGAGAGGGCCACCGGCGTGTCGTTGATGAACGCCCGGCTCTTGCCCGAAGCGGCAAGTTCGCGGCGTATGATGCAGTCAGCGGCATCGTATTCGATTTCGTTGCTGTCGAAAAAGTCCCTCATTCCATAGTTGGAGAGGTCGAAATGAGCCTCGATAACGCACTTCGTGCAACCGGCCTTTATGGCCTTTGTGTCGGCACGCTGGCCGAGCAGCAGCCCTATCGCGCCGAGTATGATGCTCTTGCCCGCACCCGTCTCGCCGGTTATCACCGAAAATCCGGGATTAAACTTGATGTCGAGCGTGTCGATAAGGGTGAAGTTGTTTATGTAAAGTTGCCTCAGCATCGTTCATTCCTTGATTTTATTCCATGCGTTGCTCTGCGACGCGTTTATGCCGGAGAGTATGTCATAGACCGCTTCCTTTTCCTTTTGCGTGCCCTTACCCTTATATATATTGGCCAGTTCGTCGCGCTTGTAGTCTGTCCAAATCTGCGGCAGCAGGCTCAAAGGCTTGTCTTCGTGGGCTTTCTTCAGGTCGTTCTCGATGGCAGAGGTGACATTGGTGCGCCCGCGCTCCACATTGTTTGCCATTTCGTCAAGCCCCTGACGGTAGTAGTCGTACTGCAACTGCCGGAAAGGCTTCATGCCTTCATCGAGATAGTCGTTGATTAAAGCAAAGCGGTTCTTGCTGTTTTCAAACGCCTTCCACCCGGTAAAGTCCAGGTTCTGGGCGTTGTTCACAAGGTTGAGGCACCGTTGCAGGATGTCAGTGCCGCCCATGGGAGCGAAACTGTCGAGGTCAAGCCCGATAATAAGGTAGGCGTAATAGGCAAAGAGGGCTGTCAACTGGTTGTCAACATTCTCTTCATTGAAATTAAGCTGGTCGAATTGGGCGAACACAAAGTTGAAATCCGCATCGCGGTTGTTGTAGAGAGTGCTCGTATATTGGGAATTATACACCGGCCGGTTGGCCTGTATCATGGCCGAACACTCAAAGGTGTTGGTCGTCTTGTCGTACTTGTTTATGGTTATGTTGAAGCTGCACGCTATCCTCTCGTTCTTCTGGAACTGCAAATCGGTCCACTGCCGGTCGTTGACAAACTGGTTTAGCGTCTCTTCAAGGTTGTCAAACACTGCGACATCGGTCGTTCCGACCTTGGCATGGTTAATCTTTACCTTGGCTTGCAGCTCCTGTGAGCACACGCAGACTGGCACAAGAAGCAACTGAAGCAGCAGCGTTACTCTTGCCAAACTCATAATGCGGATTGTTTAATCATACCTGCCAGCTCGTCCACAATGTCCGTTGCCACTTCGTCTTTGGGCTTCTTGGAAAAGTCTTTCCGCCCGTTTCGGCTTATTATGCTTATCTGGTTTTGGTCGGAACGGAAGCATGTGCCTTCGTTGCGCAGAGAATTAAGTACTATAAAGTCGAAGTTCTTTCGCTCCAGCTTGGCCTCCGCGTTGGTCTCTTCATCGTTGGTTTCGAGTGCAAACCCGACGAGAAGCTGGCCGTTACGCTTCATTTGGCCAAGCTCTGCGGCAATGTCGTGTGTCGGGACAAGGCGGAGAACGAGCTCTTCACCGGCACGTTTTATCTTGCAATCTGCCGCTCTTTCCGGTCTGAAGTCGGCCACAGCGGCGCACAATATGGCTGCATCCGTCTGCGGAAAGGCGGCTATGGCGGCCTCGTGCATCTGTCTGCAACTCTCAACGTCAATCCTTTTTATCCTTTTGCCGGGCGTGGGCAAGGCCACAGGGCCGGCTATCAGGGTGACATCAGCCCCCCTCCGCGCACATTCTGCGGCAAGGGCGAAACCCATCTTGCCCGTTGAGTAGTTGCCGATGAACCTCACAGGGTCTATATTCTCGTAGGTCGGGCCGGCTGTAACCATTATCCGCTTGCCGCAGAGGTCGCCTTCCGTTTCCGGGAAGTAAGAGTCAAGTATATCAACGATGGTTTCCGGCTCCTCCATGCGTCCTTTCCCTTCCAGTCCGCTGGCGAGAAAACCGCTCTGAGGCTCTATGATACGGTTGCCTAACGATGCCAACCGTTCCATGTTCTGCCGTGTTGCGGGGTGGGAATACATATCCAGATCCATTGCAGGGGCAATGAATACGGGGGCTTTCATGGAGAGATAGGTGGTGACAAGCATATTGTCGGCAATGCCGTTGGCCATCTTGCCAAGAGTAGATGCCGTACACGGCGCCACAAGCATGGCATCGGCCCACAGCCCGAGGGCGACATGGCTGTGCCACGTGCCGTCACGCTGTGAAAAGAAGTCGCTTATCACAGGCTTTTGTGTCAATGCCGACAGCGTAATGGGGGTGATGAACTCCTTGCCGGCTGGGGTTATTACAACCTGAACCTCCGCCCCGCGCCTGACCAATGCCCGGATTATCAGGCACGACTTGTAGGCTGCGATGGAGCCGGTGATGCCCAGAACTATGTGTTTGCCCTTTAGCATTGTCGTATGTCCATTGGTTTTATGACTTCAACAGATGATTTTTCTTGCTCAACGGTTGGGCTTTATTGTCCAAACCGCCCGGTTATATGACCCAAACGGGCTGGTTTCAAGACTTAAACGCCCCGGTTTTGCGGCTTTAACGGTTGGCCTTTATGCCTTCAACAGTTTGCTTTCACGAAGCCGGATGCGCGTCAGCACCTGCTTGGTGTCGTATGTAAAGTCGCCGGCGAGCACCCAGCTGAAATAACCGGGGTCGTAACGCAGTACCTTGGCCACCGGTTCGCCCTTGTGTTTGCCGAAGTTGAACACCTCAACGAGCACGGGTTTGCCGTCCCTGCCCAGCTTTGTCTTGCCGTCAGTGCCCTTTGCTTCAGCCCAAACTATGCGCCCGGCGAAATCGACATTGCTGTTCTGCTTGGAGAACTCGGCCAGAAAGTCCATGTCGTTCTTCAACTGCCGGGTCGTGTCCGGCTCCGTTGCAGGGTCGTACTTGTCGAGTTCGCCCATGAGAACGCGGTAGGTGGCCTCCGTATCCTGGTCTGCGCGGTGCGCTTCAAAGTCCTCTTCCATCTCGCGTCCGCAGTAGAACTTGTAGGCAGCGGCAAGGTTGCGCCGCTCCATCTTGTGGAATATGGTCTGCACATCTATGAGACGGCACTTCCGGAAGTCGAAATCGACACCGGCACGCAGGAATTCTTCGGCCAGAACCGGTATGTCGAAGTGGTTGGAGTTGAACCCTGCGAAGTCGCACCCCTTGAATGTTGCGCACAAAGTGGCCGCCAATTCCTTGAACGAGGGCTTGTCTGCCACGTCGGCATCGGTTATTCCGGTCAGCTGCGCCACCTCTTCCGGTATCGGCTGCCCCGGATTTATGACATGATTGCCGCGCTCTTCGCTACCGTCAGGACTGACTTTTATATATGAAATCTGTATTATGCGATCCTTAACGATGTCAAGCCCTGTCGTCTCCAGATCGAATACGACAAGCGGCCTCTGTAGTTTCAGCCTCATAATGCCCCGTCCGCCCCGTTTAGTTGATAAGCATCGGCATCATAAGCATGAGCACGTCCTGATTCTCAGGCTGCTCTGACGGCAGCACGAGACCGGCACGGCTCGGGTCGGCCAGCTGTATTATAACCTCAGGACAGTCGAAATTGGAGAGTATCTCGATGAACGAAGTTCCCTTGAAGCCAATATCCATGGGCTGTCCGGTGTATTCGCACACCATTTTCTCCGTTGCCGTCTTGGAGAAGTCAAAGTCTTCGGCATCCAACTGCAACAGTCCTGCCTCCAAATGAAAGCGTATGAGGTTGCTCGACTCGCTTGCGAATGTCTGTACGCGGCGCAATGCACCGAGAAGAGCCATACGATCGACCGTCACTTGGTTGGGGTTGTTCTGCGGGATTACCGAGTTGTAGTTGGGATAGCGCCCCTCTATGAGCCGGCACGAGAGCACTCCGTCTTCAAAGTCTATCTCTGCGCTGCGGTCATCGAACGCTATAGACACGTTGGTTTCGCTCTTTCCGAGAATGTTCTTGAGCAATGTGGCCGGCTTCTTCGGCAGTACAAACGATGTTGGCGTGTCGCTCTTCACCGTAAGCAACTTGTTGCGCACCAGCTTGTGGCCGTCGCTTGCCACGATAACGAGGCAGTCGGGAGTCAGGTCGAAGTAGATGCCGTTCATCACCTGCCGCAATTCGTCCTGCGCAGTGGCGAACAGCGAGCGGTTGATGTTGTCCGCAAGCAGGTTGCACGGTATGTTTATCACCTTTGCACCGTCGCCCAGCGGTTGCGGTTGGGGGAATTCGTCGGCGTCTTCTATCGGGAGAGAGAACTTGCCGTTCTGGTATGTTATCGTGGCGAGGTGCTCCTCCTTATTTATATCTATGCCTATCGGCTGCTCGGAAAATCCTTTCACTGCCTCAAGCAGGTCATGGCTGCCTATTGCGAAGACGACATCTCCATCGCTTTCCACCAGTTCGAGCGAAGTGCGCATGGTGTTTTCACTGTCCGAAGCGGTAAGGTTTAGGACGTTTCCACGGACATCGAATATGAAGTCCGCCAGAATTGGAAGCGAGTTCTTCGAGTTTATCACCCTCGAAAGGGCTACGAGCTTGCTGCCAAGCAATGTAGTTGATACTGTAAATCTCATGGGTGTTTATTTGTTTCTTTTTCTGTTTCAGATTATAGACCACAAAAATACAAAATAAGTGCGGCAGAAACAAAATTATCAATGAAAACTTCCATGAATTAAAACTATTTTCGTAATTTCGCAAACGATTATTTCAAAGACAAACAAACCATAACCAATTAATACAAAATGGAAATTACAGGAAAGATAATCGCCGTTCTTCCAGCCAGCAGTGGCGTGTCTTCACGCACGGGAAACCCATGGAAATCGCAGGACTTCGTGATAGAAACACACGACCAATACCCGCGTAAGTGCTGTTTCAGGGTGTTCGGCGAGGAGAAACTCAACAACTTCAACATACAGAGTGGCGAAGAGCTGACCGTATCGTTCGACATTGACGCCCACGAATACAACGGAAGGTGGTACAATCAGATCAATGCGTGGAACGTAAGCCGCAACGTCCAGCAGCCAAATGCAGCCGCTGCGCCGGCACAACCCTCCGCACAGGCACAGGCAACCGCCGACAACGCTCCGTTCCCGCCGGCATCTGCCGCACCAACAGAAAGCGGAAGCGCAGACGATCTGCCGTTCTAAACGCAGGACAACGCACCATATACAAGGGCGGAACACACCGCTGAGAGCACCTGACGCGGGCTTCTCAGCGGTGTGTTCCGCCCTTTTGTCTGTTCTTTCACCGCCGCAACTTGTATTGAACCTGCCACATAGTTTATGAACAGAACACTCTAAGTTCAGGATTTTTGGCACGCCATGGGCAGAGTATCGTACATACACAGTTGAAGCATACAAGAGCAAACTCAGTAGGCGCTGTGTCCTCGCTGCGCCCCTAAGCACAGGGATAGCATAAGTAAAACAAGCCAAGCATAAGCTATGGGCGCAGCGAGGACACAGCGCCTACTGAGTTTGCCTTGTGCACTTCATTATCCAAGAGGAACGACGGCTCCATACTTCTTATATCCATCGCCGACCTTGACAAGCCCCATATTTCTATTTAACCGAAAACACGGAAAATCCCGGCTCTTGCGAAGCCGGGATTTTCCGTGTTTAACTTTATTGTCCGCTTTACAGCCTTATTATTCTGCTGCGGGAGCTTCTTCTTCAGCCACAGACGCCTCGGTTGCAGGAGCAGCCTCTGCCTTGGGAGCGGCTGTCTCAGCCTTTGCATTCTCGTCAACCACCTTTACAGGTATCTCGACAGCCACCTCTTTGTGGAAGTGAACGGTTGCCACATAGTCGCCGACCTTCTTGATGTCGTGCAGACTGATAATCTTTCTGTCGATGTCGTGACCGAGTTTCTTCAGCTCGTCAGCCACCTGTGCGCTACCTACAGAACCGTAGGCCACGCCTGTTGCGCTCACCTTCACAGCGATAGTCAGTGCCACTCCCTCAAGAGCCTTTGCCTTCTTCTCTGCAGCTTCCTTCAATGCGGCCAGCTTGTGAGCCTGCTGCTTCAGGTTCTCGGCGAGTACCTTCTTTGCCGAAGCCGATGCAATAACACCTTTGCCCTGGGGGATAAGGTAGTTGCGGCCGTAGCCTGCCTTAACTTCAACTATATCGTTCTTGAATCCCAGTCCCAGGATATCCTCTTTCAGTATAATTTCCATATTGCCTTGTCTCCTTTCCTGTTTTATTTCATCAAGTCAGTTACGTAAGGAAGCAATGCTATCTGGCGAGCACGCTTGATGGCGCGGGCCACACGACGCTGGTACTTCAGCGAAGTTCCTGTAATGCGGCGCGGAAGTATCTTGCCCTGCTCGTTGAGAAACTTCTTCAAGAACTCGGGATCCTTGTAGTCAATATACTTGATGCCGCTCTTCTTGAAACGGCAATACTTCTTCTTCTTCGTATCCACTGAAGGTGGAGTCAAATATCTTATTTCAGATTCCTGTGCCATGGTTTAAGCCTCCTCTGTTTTAGCGTACTTTTTCCTTCTCTTCTCTGCATACTCGACAGCATACTTGTCGAGTTTCACAACGATGTTGCGGATTACCTTCTCGTCACGACGGAAAGCAGTCTCAAGAGTCTTGATCACTGTCGGCTCAGCCTTGAACTCGATCAGGCAATAGAAGCCTGTCGATTTCTTCTCGATAGCATAAGCCATCTTCTTAAGTCCCCAGGTCTCTTCGTTCACTATCTCTGCACCGTTGTCGGTGAGGACGGTTTTGAACTTGGCGACCGTTTCCTTCATCTGTTCATCAGACAAAACGGGAGTCAAAATGAAAACGGTTTCGTATTGATTCATACCTTGTTAATGTTGATAAATGTTGTATTTTCGCAAAAATGCGGTGCAAAGGTACTGCTTTTCATCCGACTACACAAACTTTCCCCCGTTTATTTCCAC
Source organism: Lachnospiraceae bacterium (assembly GCA_963590445.1). Lineage (GTDB taxonomy): Bacteria > Bacteroidota > Bacteroidia > Bacteroidales > Bacteroidaceae > Prevotella. The sequence continues at coordinate 13,235 of CAVAPI010000060.1, forward strand.
CTAATAATTATAGCGAGGCTGTTTCAAGCACAAGGGAAAGGCGGAGCCATAGGAGGTGCGGCGCCCTCGCCGCATCATTCGTGCGAAGTTGACGAACACAAGCGAAGGGGCTACGGGCGACACAACCAGAAGCGGCTGACCACGATGGCCAGCCGCTTCTGGTTGTGTAATATTGCCCGATACGAGCTGTTACTCCTCGGAGTCGCCGCCCCAGACATCGAAGCCACGGTTTTCCTTCGACATCATTGCCGAGCCGTCAATCTCCGTGCCGCTGTCCAGCACATTCTCGATACTTGCTGCGCAGAACGACTCTGCCTCTATGGCGGTTACTGCCACCTTGGGCATTTCATATATCTTCTTTTTCATATTCGTTGTTCCTTTCTTGATGGACAAAATCCGTTATTTCACTATCACTTTCTTACCTTTATATATATACAGGCCCTTGGACGGCTTCACTGTCTTCACGCCTTGCAGGGTGTAGAACGCACCGTTCACGGCCTCATTAGCCCCAACTGCGCTGATGCCTGTAAGTTCTCCGTCGAGAGCGAAGAACGACATCTTGGATGCAGCGGCATCGTTCACCTCCAGATAAGCCTTACCCTCGGCCATTGTGTCACCGCTCCTGATCTTGAAGAAGCCTACCTTGCCGTCCATCTGTCCGAGACCATACTGTGAGCCGTCGGCTACTGTGCTTGCGCCAGCAACCTTCAGGTCGTTCTTGTCCAGAGTGGTTGCGTCGGCGGTTGTGCCATTGAATGTGTACTCGCCTTCTGCACCAGCAACCAACACACCTGTTCCGGCAGGAAGCACTGCGTCAGAGCTTATCTCGCTCAGCGTTATTGTCGCGTTGTCGTCGTTAACGGTCACGGTGTAAGCGGTAACGTCAGAAGGAATAGTCA
>CAVAPI010000061.1:0-13441 GCA_963590445.1 Lachnospiraceae bacterium
TCGGCGCACTCTCGCTCTATCTCGATTTCGTCAACCTGTTCCTCTATCTGCTCCGCCTGTTTGGAAAGAAGGAATAAAACCTTTCTGCAATTAAAAACATCGCTCCATGCGGGGAAACCTTTGCCTTCAAAGGAAAAACCGTATGGAGCGGTATGCTTTCAGCCCTTTCTGTGAGTTCCCATTCTCTTGATATGGCTGAAGAACCACGTGAAGTAAAGTCTTGGAAGCAACTTGATGCGCTCTGTAAGGCAGTCGGTTTGCCGCACAATGTCGGCGTTCTCCATCAAGGCCTTGTCGCGGTTTGTGTTGGAGACTCCGCCGGAGTCGAAACGTGACAGCGGCAGCTCCACGCGGCAAAACATGCCCCCATGCTGTCCCAACAGTTTGAAGAATTTGAAATCCGCAGATATTTTATAGCGTGTGTCGAACGGTTCGGTCCCCAAAACTGCCCTGTTCGTGAGGCTGCTCTGGTGGCAGAAACACATGCGGTGGGCGTTTGCAAACGGGTGGGCATGGAGTAAATGCCCGTCCTTGAGCACATCGCCGTATATCACATCGGCTTTATGGTCGGCAATGTCCATGACACGCTCCAAAACACGGTCGTCGGCCAGCGCATCACCGGCGTTGATGAACATCACCCACTCGCCTGTGGCCATGGCCGCGCCCTTGTTCATTGCGTCATAGATACCTTTGTCAGGCTCTGACACCCATTTGCAAATTCTGTCTTCGCGCTTCCTTATCTCATCTGTGCTGCTGTCGGTCGAGCCTCCGTCTATTACGATATACTCCAGCGGCTCATACTGCTGTGCCAACACGTTGTCCATAGTCATGGCCAGTGCTTTCCCGGCATTGAAGCATACCGTTATTATGGTAATTTTCGGTCTGTCAGAGGCTCGGCTCGGCCGCATGTTTTCTTGTATTGTCATTGTGGTGCTCATGAATGTGTACCCTGGTTTTCCTGCAAAGGTAATAAAAATCTTCCGTTCCGCCCGTTTGTGATGTGCAAACCGCCCGTTTGCGCCTCTAACCCCTGTGTTGCGGGCGCCAATATGCGCCATTTGCGATACTTGTCCATATACCTTGCAGTCATTTCCCTATACCTTATTATATAACTCCGTTCACTTTGGCCAATAAAAGTCATGCTTTTTTTCATGGGAAAATGCTTTATTAACAATGCAAAAACGTGTTTTTTTGAAATTAATTAGGTCGTGTTAAAAGAAATATTTACCTTTGCCGTCAAATACGTATGTGACAATAGTATTTAATTAATTTAGTATAAGTATGAAAAAGCTATTTTTGGCACTGGCTTTTGCCGGTGTGTCTGTAGCCGGAATGGCACAGACTAACGAAACAGTTGATCCCACTGAGAAGTACAGTGTGGCCACCAACTCTTTCTGGAGCAACTGGTTTATTCAGGCCAATGTCGTAGGAACTGCGTTCTATGGCAACCAAGAGACAGGCTGGAGCCACGAGAAGAGCCCTCTCAAGGACTACCGCAACAACCTCGGTTTCTCTGTAGCAATAGGTAAGTGGTTTACTCCCGGCATCGGTCTCCGCACCAAGCTCAACGGTGTTTGGGGTCGCACAGTGCCCGCAGGAGAAGACTACAAGAACAAGTCGGACAACGCCAACAAGTACTGGACATTGAACGAGGAAGTTCTCTTCAACCTCAGCAACATGCTTTGCGGCTACAACCCCAAGCGCGTTTGGAACTTCATTCCCTACCTCGGTGGTGGTGTAGGACGCAACATGAGCTACAACACGTACGCAATGGATCTGACCGCCGGTATCCTCAACACATTCCGTGTGAGCAGAAAGGTTGCCATCAACCTTGACATCAACTGGGTTACAGCTGAAAGCAATCTCGACGGTATAGAGGAAGGTGCAAAAGAAGTTGCACACAACGCATTCAAGGGACACGACAACCTGTTCAACGTTGAGGTCGGCTTGACCTACAACCTCGGCAAGGCAACATGGAACAAGACTCCTGACGTAGAGGCTATCAAGGCTCTGTCACAGGGTCAGATCGACGCTCTCAACGCACAGGTTGCTGACGCACAGGCAGAGAACGCCAAGCTGAAGAAGATGCTCGCCGAGAAGAAGGACGTGGCTCCTGTGACAAAGACCGTGAAGGAAGTTGTTGCAGCTCCTACATCAGTATTCTTCAACATTGGCAAGTCAAAGATCGCATCTCGCAAAGACCTGCAGAATGTTAAGGACCTTGTAAGCGTAGCAAAGGACAACAACTCGAAGATTGTCGTTACAGGCTATGCTGACAGCAAGACCGGTAGTGCAGCGTTCAACAAGAGCCTCAGCCAGAAGCGTGCTGACGCTGTTGCCAACGAGCTGGTTAAGATGGGCGTAAGCCGCGACAACATCGAGACTGTAGCCGCAGGTGGTGTGAACACACTCTCTCCTGTTTCCTACAACCGTCGTGCTACTGTTGCCATCAAATAACACTGGCTGCAAGCAAGTAGAACAGAAACATCATGCGGTCGGCAGGGACAAGTCCTGCCGGCCGTTTTTTTTGTTGCCGCAACCGGACAGCCTCTGTTTGCAGACACAGGCACCGCCACAGCACACCGAGCACTATGCCATTAGCGGAAGCCGCAGTACAAAGGGACAAACGGGCTAAAATGCACCGGCAAGGAGGCGTATATCATTCTTTTTTAGTACCTTTGCATAATAGCTGACGGCGGTTTGGCGGCACGGGAAACGGGCAGCCGCAGCACACCGCACAGCCTTTGCACACGCAACAATATGGAAAAGGAGAACCGGCAAGCGACTCTTGAACTTGGAACAAAGCCCGTAGGACGGCTGTTGCTGCAGTATTCGCTGCCAGCCATAGTGGCCATGACGGCATCTTCGCTGTACAACATGGTTGACAGCATCTTTATCGGGCAGGGAGTCGGGGCAATAGCCATTTCTGGACTGGCCTTGACATTCCCGTTCATGAACCTTTCCGCCGCCTTCGGAGCCGCTGTAGGCGTGGGAGCATCGACGTGCATCTCCGTAAAGCTGGGACAAAAGGACTATGGGACGGCACAGCGCATACTTGGCAACACCATTACGCTTAATATAATAATAGGTATAGCGTTCAGCATTGTGTCGCTCCTGCTGCTCGACCCCATCCTCTACTTCTTCGGTGCGAGCGAACAGACGCTGCCATACGCCCGCAACTACATGATTATCATACTGTTGGGCAACGTTTTCTCGCACATGTACTTCGGCATGAACGCCGTTTTGCGTGCGGCAGGAAAACCCCGGCAGGCAATGTACGCCACGATTTTCACCGTAATACTCAACGCCGTGCTCGACCCGATATTCATCTATCCGATGAAAATGGGCATACAGGGAGCGGCATACGCCACGATAATATCGCAGATGGTGGCTCTGGCGTGGCAGATACGCCTGTTCAGCAACAAAAGCGAGCTGCTGCACCTGCGCAAAGGCATATACCGGCTCAGCAGATACACCGTCAACAACATCATAGCCATAGGCATGTCACCGTTCGCCATGAACGTTTGCGCCTGTATAGTGGTCATCTTCATCAACAGGGAGCTGCAACAGTATGGCGGAGACCTTGCCGTGGGAGCCTACGGGATAGCCAACAAGATTGCCTTCGTGTTCGTTATGGTGGCCATGGGGCTTAACCAGGGGCTGCAACCCATTGCCGGGTTCAACTACGGGGCGCAGAAAAACGACCGACTGAGGCGCGTGGTGAAGATAGCCATGCTTGCCGCCACAGCCATCACACTCTCCGGCTTCATGGTAGCCATGCTTTTGCCGGAAGAATGTTCGCGATTGTTCACTACCGATGCCACTCTGCTGGACATGTCCGCCAAGGGCTTGCGCATAATGATGGCCGCTTTCCCCGTAGTAGGCTACCAGATGGTTGTGGCAAGCTTCTTCCAAAGTATCGGGAAGGCCGGAGTAAGCATCTTCCTGTCACTGTCGCGCCAGCTCATCTTCCTGCTTCCTTTGCTGTTAGTGCTTCCGCCGGAGTTCGGAGTGGACGGTGTGTGGTGGGCAATGCCCGCCTCCGATGGCGTGGCTGCGGCAGTGACGGCAGTAATCATGACCGCCTACTTGAAGAAACTTAAGAGAAGTGAAACCGTACAGGCCGAAGCCTAACAACAACCCTAAGACTGAAGACATGGAAGACAACCTTATAATAAATATAGGACGGCAGATAGGCAGCGGCGGAAGGACGATTGCCAAGCTGCTTGCCGAGACTTTCGGATGCCAATACTACGACAGGGAGATCCTATGTATGGCAGCCAAGGAGAGCGGAATAAGCGAAAAGTTCTTTGAACAGAACGACGAACAGAAAGGATTCTTCCACTCGCTGTTCCACATGCACGCTCCTCACATGAGCGACAGCTGCTTCTACGGCACAGGAATGTCGCAGGAAGAACTGTTCAAGATGCAAAGCGACGCCATCAGGAAGGCCGCCAAGGAAGGCCCGTGCGTGTTTGTAGGCCGCTGCGCCGACTATGTGCTGCGCGATTTCCGCCACGTTACCAACGTGTTCATAACGGCTGACATGGAGCAACGCACCGCTGAAGTGATGAAACGCTCGGAGTGCGACGCAGAAACGGCGCAAAAGCACATAACAAGTCACGAAAGCGAAAGAGCGAAATACTACAACTACTACACCGGAAAGAAGTGGGGGCACAGCTCATCCTATGACTTGTGTGTCAATTCCTCGCTGCTCGGCATCGAAGGCACGGCAGACTTCATCGCCGAGTTCGTGAGAAGCAAGGAAAACATTTAGCCTTTTGTCTCAGAAACGGTTGGAACAAGGATGAAAAGGATAGGCATCATCAGTGACACGCACGGGTATTGGGACGACAAGTACCTGAAATACTTCGAACCGTGCGACGAGATATGGCACGCCGGCGACATCGGCTCGACGGAAGTGGCCGAGCGGTTGGCTGAAATCAAACCCCTCAAGGCCGTTTACGGCAACTGTGACGGCGGCGGCCTGCGCCTTATGTTCCGCGAAACGCTGCGCTTCAAGTGCGAGGACGTTGACGTTTTGATGAAGCACATCGGCGGTTACCCCGGCAACTACGACAGTTCCATACGCGGACAGATATACTCCTCGCCGCCACAGCTGTTCATAAGCGGCCATTCGCATATATTAAAGGTGAAATACGACCGCACTCTCAACCTGCTGCACATCAATCCGGGTGCGGCAGGACAGCAAGGATGGCACAAGGAAAGGACGCTTGTGAGGCTTACCATCGACGGTAACAAGTTCTCAGACTGCGAAGTAATCACATTAGGCCGCAACGGACAATAGAAGAACGGGCATGAGCAGCAACGCAAAGACAACAGAGAAGGCGGCGATAGCCATAGTCTGCGCCGCAGGATGCCTCGCCATTGAGGCCGCAGCCTATGCCTTTGGGTGGACAAAGACCCTGTCCGAGGCGGCAATGAACTGGACTGCCTACACCGCAGTGACATCGACAGTGGTGATATTGCTCACGAAAAGGAAGAGAAACAATACGGAAAAACAATAAAAAAGATATTGCTATGAAGACTTATTTAGTGACCGGAGCCGCCGGATTCATCGGAGCTAACTACATAAAGTATCTGCTCCACAGGAAATACAAGGACGAGAACATCCGCATAATCGTACTCGACCTGCTCACATACGCAGGCAATCTCGGAACGATAAAGGACGACATCGACGGCGAAAGGTGCGTGTTTGTGCGCGGAGACATTCGCGACCGTGAACTGGCAGACAGGCTTTTCGCAGAGAACGACATCGACTATGTGGTGAACTTTGCCGCCGAGAGCCACGTTGACCGCTCAATCGAGACCCCGCAGCTGTTTCTTGAGACCAACATCCTCGGCACCCAGAATCTGTTAGACGCCGCACGCCGCTCTTGGGTGACAGGAAAAGACGACAAGGGCTACCCGGTTTGGAAAGCCGGCAAGCGTTTCCACCAGGTGTCAACCGACGAGGTGTATGGCTCACTCGGCAGCGAGGGCTACTTCACCGAGCAGACTCCGTTGTGTCCGCACAGTCCCTACAGTGCGTCAAAGACCGGCGCAGACCTCATAGTCAAGGCTTACCACGACACATACCACGCTCCCGTAACCATAACACGCTGCTCCAACAACTACGGGCCTTACCATTTCCCCGAAAAGTTAATCCCCCTCATCATCAACAACATTCTTGACGGAAAGCAACTGCCGGTTTACGGTAAAGGAGACAACGTCCGCGACTGGCTGTATGTGGAAGACCACTGCAAGGCCATTGACCTTGTGGTGCGTGAAGGACGCGAAGGCGAGGCTTACAACGTCGGCGGCCACAACGAGATGAAGAACATCGACATCGTGAAGCTCACCATCAAGACCATACACGACATGATGGCCGGGAACAAGGAGCTGCGCCACGTGCTCCGCAAGCAGGAGAAGGACGCCAACGGCGACATTTCCATCGACTGGATCAACGACAGCCTCATCACATTCGTGGCAGACCGCCTCGGACACGACCAGCGTTATGCCATCGATCCGTCGAAGATTAAGGCCGAACTGGGATGGTATCCTGAGACCAAGTTTGCCGACGGCATCGTGAAGACCATTCGCTGGAACCTTGAAAACCAAGCATGGATAAAGGACGTGACAAGCGGTGACTACCAGAAATACTACGAGATGATGTACGGCAACCGTTAACTCCCATACAAAGGAGTGCCGACAAACCGAACAAGACTACGCACAACACCCACCCCGAATGGACACTCTGACCAAGGAACTCAACACCGCACTTGTGGAAATGGGACTAAATCCCCACGGCATAGAGCATGAAAAGGCGCACCGCATGGAGCATCTGCTCGACCTGCTAAGCCCAGACGACGCCAAAGCCGTGGAGCAATACTACGGCCTCTTCGCCACTCCGCGCCTTTCGCTGCACGAGTTAGCCACGGCGCACGGACTGTCCGACGAGGACATGATGGCCGCCATCGACACGTGTGTGCGCCGCATAGCGGTGTCGCCCGAATGGCAAATGATGAAAAAAGAGTTCGTTCGGCATCATTAAATGCGGGCTTTAGCAAGCGCAACCATACGGGTTAGCACAAGCAAACAGTACGTTTAGTAGAGGACATCAATACACGAAACGAGAAAAACAAACCTGAACAATGAAGAAAATACTATTGTTAGGCTCTGGCGAACTGGGCAAGGAGTTTGTCATTGCCGCCAAGAGAGCCGGCCAATATGTGGTGGCTTGCGACCGCTACGCAGGCGCTCCCGCAATGCAGGTAGCCGACGAATACGAGGTGTTCAGTATGCTTGACGGCGACAAACTGGACGAGATTGTGCGCAAGCACCGCCCCGACATCATTGTGCCGGAGATAGAAGCCATACGCACAGAGCGGCTTTTCGACTACGAGAAGGCCGGCATACAGGTTGTGCCGAGTGCAAAGGCGGTTAACTACACCATGAACCGCAAGGCCATACGCGACCTTGCCGCCAGGGAACTGGGCTTGCGCACGGCCAGATACCATTATGCCAAGACCTTGGAAGAGATGCGTGAGGCAGCCTCCGACATCGGTTTCCCATGCGTGGTGAAGCCGCTTATGTCGTCGTCAGGCCACGGTCAGAGCGTGGTAAAGGGCGAGAGCGAACTCGAAAAGGCCTTCATCGATGCCATGGAAGGCAGCCGGGGCGATGTGAAAGAGATAATAATAGAAGAGTTCATCCACTTTGACAGCGAGTTCACTCTGCTCACTGTGACACAGAAAAACGGCCCCACACTGTTCTGTCCGCCCATCGGCCACGTGCAGAAGGGCGGCGACTACCGCGAGAGCTGGCAGCCTTTCGCCATTCCAGCCGGCGAGTTGGAGAAGGCACAGGCCATGGCAAGCAAGGTGACCGCCGCACTTACGGGCGCCGGAATATGGGGTGTGGAGTTGTTCCTGACCAAAGAGGGGGAGGTAATATTCTCCGAACTGTCGCCAAGGCCGCATGATACGGGCATGGTAACGCTCGGTCACACCACCAATCTCAGTGAGTTTGAGTTGCATTTCCGCGCCGTTATGGGACTTCCCATAGCCGCCATCCACTTGGAACACGCCGGGGCGAGCGCCGTAATCCTGGCAAAGGAAGAGGCCGACAGTCAGCCCGAATATAATCTTGTGGATGCTTTGAAGGAGGACTACACCCGTATCCGCATATTCGGCAAGCCCGAACAGCACCCCGGACGACGCATGGGAGTGGTGCTATGCTACGGAGATGCCGGCGCAGACACCACGGCTTTGAGAGACAAAGCCAAGCGTTTGGCAGCAACAGTACTCTAACGGGCAATTTCAAACACACATATGCTCGGAAAAATAATAGACCTTCCAAAGATTGCAGACCCGCGCGGCAACCTCACAGTGGCCGAGAACCTAATTCATATACCCTTTGATGTGGCACGCACCTATTGGGTTTATGATGTGCCGGCCGGCGAGTGCCGGGGCGGTCATGCCCACAAACAGTGCCGCGAAGTGATTATTGCCCTCAGCGGGAGCTTCGATGTGACACTAAACAACGGTACGGAAAAGAACACTTACCACCTGAATCACCCATACCAAGGCTTGCTTGTTGACACCGACACGTGGCGCACCCTCGACGATTTCTCGGCAGGAGCGGTGTGCCTTGTGCTCGCTTCCGAACCTTTCAGTGAGGAAGATTACATCCGCAACTTTGACGAATATCTATTGTATATCAAGGCAAAAGCCACCGGCAACGGGGTATCCAAATGATGCGAGCGGGCGGAAAAGCGAACGACAATGGCTAATGAAGAGTTTGAAATAAGGCGATACACGCCCGAAGACAAGGCCGAATGGAATGCCTTTGTGGCCGCTTCGAAGAACGGAACGTTCCTCTTCGACCGCAACTACATGGACTACCACGCAGACCGTTTCAGCGACTTTTCGCTCATGTTCTACCGGGAAGACAGGCTCTACGCCCTGCTTCCGGCCAACAAAGACGGCCGGACGCTGGTGAGCCACGGCGGACTTACCTACGGCGGACTCGTCACCGACAGTTCGGCAACGGCCAACGGCGTGGTGCAACTGTTCGGCCAGCTCGTCAAATACCTTGCTTCGCAGGGCTTCGACGCCTTTGTATATAAGGCCATACCGTGGATATACCACCGCCATCCGGCCGAAGAAGACCTCTATGCGCTGTTCCGCACAGGGCGGGCAAGGCTGTTGGCGCGCGACATATCATCAACTATCATACAGTCGCAACCGCTGAAATGGCACCGAGACCGCCGCTATGGCATAAACCGATGCCGCAACAACGGTGTCGAAGTGGGGCAAAGCGACGACTATGCAGCCTTTTGGCGGGTGCTCGACGACAACCTTATGGCCACCTACGGCGTACATCCCGTACATTCGCTCGACGAGATGCTGCTGCTGAAGAGCCGCTTTCCGCGCAACATAGTGCTCTACTCTGCCACGAAAGACGGCCGGACGCTGGGCGGAACAGTGCTCTACCTTACTCCGCAAACGGTGCATGCCCAGTACATATCGGCCAGTCCTGAGGGCAAACGCCTTAGGGTTATCGATGCCATATACGACAGAATACTCAACGAAGACTTCGCCTTTTTCCCCATATTCGACTTCGGCAAGTCAACCGAAGGCCATGGTCGCGTGCTCAACGAGTCGCTCATCTACCAGAAAGAGGGCTTCGGAGCGCGCGGAGTGTGCTACGATACATACGGAATAGCGTTGCGCTGAGCGGAGCAAAGCACAGTGCCGGTTAGCCGAAAGACAAAGTTTTTGATTCTAAAAGACGAAACTTTGGGGAAGAAAAGACGAAGCTCCGGGGAAGGAAAAGCGAAGTGTCGGGAAGGAAAGACTGCGGTAAGTCTCTCTTTCCCGACACTTTTTGTTTCAGAAGCTGCGTCCGGAGCATGGCAAACAGCCACGCTCCGAGGCGGAAATCAATAGTTTTCAGCCCTTACCTGGAAGTAACTCTGCGGATGGTCGCACACCGGGCACACGTCGGGAGCCGACTTCCCGATGACAATGTGGCCGCAGTTGGCACACTGCCATACGGCATCGCCGTCCTTTGAGAACACTTTCTTGTCGCGAACGTTCTTCAGGAGCTTGCGATAGCGCTCCTCGTGCTCCTTCTCGATGGCTGCCACTCCGTCAAACTTGGCCGCAATGTCGAAGAAACCTTCCTCACGGGCTTCGCGAGCCATGCGTTCATACATGTCTGTCCACTCGTAATTCTCCCCCTCGGCGGCTGCTTCAAGGTTCTCTTCGGTGCCTGGGACTGCTCCGTCATGCAGACATTTGAACCACATCTTGGCGTGCTCCTTCTCGTTGTTGGCCGTTTCCTCGAATATGGCAGCTATCTGTACGAAGCCGTCCTTCTTGGCTTTCGACGCGAAATAGGTGTACTTGTTGCGCGCCATCGACTCTCCGGCGAAAGCCTCAAGCAGGTTTTTCTCCGTCTTCGAGCCTTTCAGCTCCTTCTGCTCAACCTTCTCGAACTTGCTTGCCGGCACTTTACACTTCGGGCACTTCTCCGGTGCCTCGTTACCCTCGTGGACATAGCCACAAACTGTGCATACGAACTTTGCCATAATAGTATTTGTTTAGTTATAATGAGTGAATTTCCATTGAAATCAGTTCTCTTCAGCGGCGCAGTCGCTGCACACGCCCTTGTAATACAGCTGGGCTTCATCGACTATGTTGCCGCCCACCACCATGCTGCCGCCGTCTATCACGGGAGCGGTCTCGCCCATCAGGTCGATGATGCGCCCGCATCTGCGGCACATGAAGTGCACATGCGGACGCATGTCGCCGTCATAGCACACCCGGTGGTCGTCAACCGTTATCATTTGCGCCACGTTGTGCTCGGAAAACATGCGCAGCGTGTTGTAAACCGTGGTCTTGCTCAGCGTGGGGATGTCGTCGCAGAGCGATTTATACACCTCTTCCACTGTGGGATGGTCGTGTCTGGCTATCAGTTGTCCGAGTATTGCCACCCTTTGCACCGACGGTCTCAGGCCGCAAGCCGTAAGCCGCGCTGTCGCTACCTTTTCTTCTGCTGTCATCAGTCAATCACTTTGTTTGGTGCAAAGATAATGTATTATTTCCAAATATGGAAAATAAATACTGTAAAAAGTACAAAAAGTATGCTTACCCGCCTTTTTTCAATGGAAAAGAGGGTCGGATTTGGCTAAAGACCCAGCAGGTGGGACATCAAGACCTTTATACCTATTAATATAAGGATTATGCCTCCGAACAGTTCGGGCTTCATCCGCCGGGACACAACGCAGCCGAAGCGCAGGCCCAAGAGGCTGCCGGCGAGGCTCAGAACCAGCGACACGATGCCGATAACCGCCAGCGGGACGGTCAGGTCGGCCACGTTCTTGTAGTCCAGACAAGCAAACGAGATGCCCACGGCAAGCGCATCGATGCTCGTAGCCACCGCCAGGACGAGCTGTGTGGACAGTCTGGCCGGGTCGAAACAGCGTTTTTCTTCCGGCTCAAGCGACTCTTTCACCATCCGTCCGCCCAGAAAGAGCAGCAAACCGAACGCTATCCAGTGGTCAAATCCTTGCAGGCTGTCGCTGAAACGGCTTATGCAGAACCACCCGATGAGGGGCATGAGTGCCTGAAACGCACCGAACAGCACGCCAAGGCGCAGGAACACGCCCGCACGCCAACGTCCCATGATGATGCCGCTGACGATTGAGACGGCAAAACAGTCCATCGCCAAGGCCACAGAGAGCAGAAATATATCGAAAAGACTCATAAAGCAGGTGCAAAGTTAACCTTTTCAACAGAAAAGATGCGCCTGTCGGGGGAAAAACAGCATCATTCCGGGGCAGAAAACCGCTGACGGTACGAGCGGCAAGCGCCGCCGTCTTATGCCAAGAAGCAGGAGTCCGGCCCAAAAAGGCGCATCCTTAAACTAAGCCAGCATGCTCCTGAAGTAGCTCCTGACGGCCTTCCGCGCCACTCCGAGGCGGTTTTCCACGCTCTTGTACCTTTCGCCGAGCCGTTCGGAAATCTCGGATACGCGCAGTCCGTCCACCACATTCATCATGTAGGCGGTGCGCTGCTTGTCCGTCAGCCGGGCCATTCCGCGCTCGAACAGTTCGGTTATTTCCCAAGGAGAATACACCGTGAGGCTGTCATCCGCCGCTCCGTCCGGCCCCACTGCCCTTATCCGCCGCTCATACTGCCGCTCTGTTGACCGCCGCCGCCACCTGTCTATGGCCATATTGCGCAGCATGGTATATACAAGGCTTGGCAGTGTCACCTCCGACAGCGGCCTTTCGCTGTCGCACAACCGCAGAAACACGTCCTGAACCATGTCTTCGCACTCCGCAGCAAGGCCGCACTGGCCGGCTGCAAAGGCCAGCAGCTCCTCGCGGTGCTGCCTGTAGTAGCACTCAACGACACGGTACTGTTGCTCTGTCACGGTCATTACTTTTTCTCTTTTAGGCCGGTTCTTAATTCTCTTGCGGTAGGTTCCAAAAGCCAGATGCCGCCTGACTTCCTGCAAAGGTAAACGTTTTGCATTGAAAACAAGAAGAAAACCGTTGCGGAAATACCGACTATGAACATTTTTTCACTCTTTTGCCTACGGATTGCAACCGTTGGCCGACTGCTACCCGTGGCTTTACGCACGCGGAAAGGCCAAAAGCCAATGCGGCGGGGCGGTCTCCGTATCCTGTTGAACCTTAATGAGTTTCAAATCCCGGCGGTTTAACCCTCGCAAACGGGCGGTTTACGGGTCATAAACGGGCGGTTTGCGAGGGTTAAACCGCCCGTTTGCGGGACGGAAGCCATGGAGCCGTGCAAAAAAACACAGCGCTGCCCGGGCGTAGTGGGGCCTGCTTTCGGTTGGCACGGTATTTGCTTCGTCTGCAAAGGAACAACTAACACATTAAAAACATCAGATATGCAGAAAGGCAACATCGGGGTTACGACAGAGAACATATTCCCCGTGATAAAAAAATTCCTCTATTCAGACCATGAAATATTCCTTCGCGAAATGGTTTCCAATGCCGTTGACGCTACGCAGAAGCTGAAAACGCTGGCTGACAAGGGCGACTTCAAGGGCGAACTGGGCGACCTGACGGTGAGAGTGAGCGTGGATGAGAAGGCCGGGACCATCACCATCAGCGACCACGGCATCGGTATGACCGGGGAGGAGATAGACAAATACATCAACCAGATAGCCTTTTCGGGCGTAAACGACTTCCTTGAGAAGTACAAGGACAACGCCAACAACATAATAGGCCACTTCGGACTGGGCTTCTACTCGTCGTTCATGGTGAGCAAACGCGTGGACATCGTCACGCGGAGCTACAAGGAAGGGGCAAAAGCCGTGAAGTGGACGTGCGACGGAAGCCCCGCCTACGAGATTGACGAGGCCGAAAAGGAAGAGCGCGGAAGCGACATCGTGCTCC
>CAVAPI010000062.1:0-13385 GCA_963590445.1 Lachnospiraceae bacterium
ATGGCAAAGAAAAACCGTGTTTTTCGCAGTCGCCCCTCCGCAGGCTGCCCATAACAAACCGCCCGTTTACGGTGCAAAAGCGGTCTGGTTTTGCACCGTAAACGGGCGGGTTATGGCGGCTGAACGGGCGGGTTACGGGAATCCAACGCCCGGCTGCTTCCGGCAAAGCGCCAAAGTATTCATTCCAAAACCCACTCCGCACTGTCCTCAAGGCCGCCCTTACCTACTACTCTCACCGTGTTTTTGCCCTTGGAGAGCCTTGCGCTCCACTCTATCTTGTGGATACTGTCGGACGGGAGCGTCGATATTTCTGCGCCGTTGAGGTAGAGAGTGGCCTGAGGCAGTGTCGTATATACCTTTATCCGGGTGTCGGCGTGCTTGCGCGAGGTGAAGTTCTTGGAGCAAAGGTGCAGTACGGCGGGTCTGTCCGGCCTTGCTTCGGGCATCGCGTTCCAGTTTGCCTGATAGAAGTAGTAGGCGTCCTTGAGCGTCTGGCGGTCGTAGGTCACCAGACCCTTGTCGTTCTGGCCGGGAGTGTCGCCCTCGTTCTTTATGGACGACATCATGTCGGAGAACTGCCACACCGTTTTCAGCCACAGCCACGGCATTTGGCGAAACGCTTTCCAGTAGTTCTCGTGGCAGATGGCCTGGTATTCCTCCGGATGGTAACTGCTTTCAAACTTGTCCTGCCTGTACATGGCCGGCTCGCCGTGCTGCCGCGGACTGCCACCGCGCCCGTATTCCGACACACCCACCGGCTGCCCGCCGGCATCAGCCTTGGCTTTGGTGAAAAAGTCAATGGCACTGCGCTCCGCACCCTTCCATGAGAAGTACTTGTTCCACGCTATAAGGTCGCTCACTCCCAGATACTCGCGCTCATCCACACAGGTTGCGAAGCACGTCAGTCGTGTTGGGTCGATGGAGTGTGCCACATCGTTAAGCTCACGCAGCAGCGGGCGCGGGTCATCATACTGTTTGAACCTCTTGCCGTCGTCTATTAGCAGTTCGTTGAACAGCCCCCAGAACATCACGGAGGGGTGGTTCATCTTCTGATAAACCATTTCGCGCATGGCAAGCCGGGCGTTGTCGCTCACGTCGCTGACATATCCGGTGAAGAAGTAGCCGCCCGGGCCGCAGAAAGGTATCTCGCTCCACAGTATAACCCCCGCAGTGTCGCACAGGTTGTATATGGTTTCGCCGTGCGGATAGTGGGCGAGACGCATTGCGGTTGCTCCTGCCGCACTTATAAGCTGCATGTCGCGCCTGTATTCCTTGGCGGTCAGCGCAGAGCCAACGCCCTTGAAGTCGTCGTGGCGGTTGAATCCGTGCAGGTCGTATGGCCGTCCGTTGAGCGTGAAGCCCCTGTCGGGGTCAACCGAAAAGCTGCGCAGCCCGAGCGGCTGGCGCACTTTGTCTATGGGAACCCCGTCCTTCAGCAGCTCGACATCAACGGAATAGAGGTAAGGGTCGCGGAGTCCGTCCCACAGGTGCGGCTTTTTTATGTCGAGTTGCACCGTCATGGTACTGTGCTGTGCGCCGGATGCATCCTGCAACCCGGTTTCCGACGTTTGTGCGGCCACCGTTTTCCCCTTGCCGTCGGCCACTGTAGCCTTGATTTGGTAGCGTGCGGCTTTGTCGCGCAGCCCAAGTACGGCTGTTATGCCAACCGTTGCGCCGGCCTTGGTCACGCTTTTTTGGCGTATCTGAACGCCTGACGAGCCGTAGAAGTCGGGGGCTATGCAGTCTGTGGGGGTCACTATCAGGTGCACGGGGCGGTGTATGCCGCCCTGAACGTTGAAGTCGCCGCTTATGGGGAGCACGTCTGTGCGGTATGCGTTGCCCGCCCACACCTCCAGAAGGTTGTCCCCGGCATTGACAAGGCCGGTTATTTCCACGCAAAAGGCCGTATATCCGCCCTTGTGGGTGGCGGCAGAGCGGCGGTTAATGAACACGTTGGCCACGGAATTGACCCCTTCGAAGAGCAGAAACAGGCGGTGCTTTCCGTCCAGCATGGCCTTGCTGACGGCGAGGTTGCGCTCATACACCATTGTCTCGCGGTTGTATGACGTTCCGCTTGTGTACTTGTTGTTCCAAGTGTGCGGCAGTGTCACCGTATCAGGCACGACTGTGCGTTGCGGAGCGGCCATCGGCCTCACTGTCCAGCCGTCGTTTATCGGTATGTCCTGCCTTGTGGCGGCGGCTGTGGAGCTTGCCACGGCCAATATGGCCGTCAGCAGCAGTGTCAGCATACTTTTCATGTTCTTTCCCATATCGTTTTGCTGGTGTGTATGTGTTGTTTTCATTTTGCGAAGGTTATCTCGAACTTGCCCACATCGTGCATTTTCATGTTCTTGTTGTCCGACTTTACGTTTCTTATGACGAGGTTTTCCACTTGGCTTTCGGGCAGTCCGCACACGCTGAGGAGCGACTTGCAGCTGCCGACTGCCAGTCCGTCGATGAAGATGTTGCTGAAGTGCGGTGTCAGCTCGTTCACTTTTCTTGGCGGAAGCCTGTCGGCAAGCTCGCCAACCCACTTCCTTGAGCCGAGCATGCCTATGTCTATGGCCGAGCTTCCTGCCGCTTCCACCTTGATATCGCTTATGAAAATGCTGTCGCAACCGCCTCCTCGCGGACGGCGGGTCTTGATGTATATGGCGCGGGCGGGGCTTTCCATGGTGATGTTGTCAACATACACGTTGCGTATCATGCCCGCCGTCTCGCTGCCGATGGCCACTCCGCCGCTGCCGCGCTTCACGCGGCAGTTCCTTATCACCACGTTTTCCGTGGGCCGTGCCAGCCTTGCGGCCTCCAGTCCGCGCCCTGACTTGAGCGCAAAGCAGTCGTCGCCGCAGTCGAGTGTGGTGTTTTCTATGAGCACGTCGGTGCTTGAGTCGATGTCGATGCCGTCGGTGCGGCCGTGCCCGTGGCTGTTTACGGTCACGCCGCGTATGGTTATGCCCTTGCAATATACGGGTGCGATGTTCCAGAATACCGACCTGTTGAGCGTAATGCCCTCGATGAGTATGTCCTGGCAGCCGATGGGGCCGATGAACGTGGGCATATACACGATGCCGTCGGTGCCGTCGAACACGTTGCTCCGTGCCATCCGCTCCTCGCTCTCGGCGGTTACGCCGCGGTCACGCTTGCGGTAAATCTCGCAGAGGGTGTCGGGGGCGAGCACAACCCCCTTGCCCGTGACGGCTATATTCTCCTGTCCGCAAGCGTATATCATGGCTCCGAGCGACATTATGTCGGCGCCTTCGCTGCGCGTCTTCACCACCGGAAGGTAGTCTTTCACGCTCCCGGAGAACTCAAGCGCAGCCCCCTCGCTTATGTGCAGGTTGATGTTGCTCTTCAGCTCGATGCGTCCCGTGAGCCAGTGCCCCTCCGGCACTATGACAGTGCCGCCCCCCTTGGCGTGAAGGCGGTCGATGGCTTTCTGTATGGCGGCGGTTGACAGCCGGCGCTGCCTTGCTCCAGTCTCGGCTATGCTTAGTTGGCGGTCGGGAAACTGCGGTGTTTGCATACTGGCTATGCGCTTCACGAAATGCGGGACGCCTGTCCCCGCTGCCGAAACAGGCATGGCTGCCGCAATGAACAGTATGGCTGCCATGACGAGCGGAGTGGTTGTCTTTTTCGTTTTTGTCATTTTTGTTTGTTCTATCGGTGGTTTTTATATTCCCAGCGGGGTGGTTTCGGGAAGCCTCTGTGGCAGAGGGGTTCAGAAACCGGGGCATTTATGCCTCGCAAACGGGCTGTTTGCGAGGCGTAACCGGGGCGTTTGAGGAGGCTTACTGCCCCGTTTGCGTGTGCCAAGCGGCACGTTTGCAGAATCCGATCATTTGCTTGTCGGGATTTTTCCCGGCTTTTTATCTTGTTGTTTTCTTCCCGTCCTTTATGTAAACCTGCCTGTTGGCAGACTTGGCGCATGCGTTTACGGCTCTTCCGCCGAGGGTATAGGTGCGCCCTTCCGCCTGTTTCCCGCCTGTGACAGGGCTGCTGACGGCTGTAGGGTCGGCAACGGTCAGGTGGAAGCGCACCGACACGCGCTCCGCTCCGCCCATTGAGCTGATGGTGGAGGTGTAGTTTCCCGGTTCTGAGGGGGCGGTGCCGCTGACCGTGTAGGCCAGTCCCGTATCGTCGGAGTCGTCCTTTGCGAGCTTCAGTGTGCTTGGCAGTTTGGTGGCCAGGAGCTTGGTCATCGTGCCGCCGCGCATACGCAGCTTCAAAGGCCTTATCGCTTCGCCCGGAGCGCACGTCTGCGCGAGCAGAGTGGTGTCTGCGTATATCTTGGGGCACACGGAGTCGGGCAGATAGTAGCTGATGTGCGGCGGCTGGTTGTAGGCTGTCTGCTGCCAAGTGACGGCCATGCGGTACTGGCGGTCGTCCATAAGCGTCGGAGCACGGTAGGCTGTGGGCGTGGTGGAGGTGAATATGTTTATCTCGCCCACGGTTTCGCTGTTGTAATACACCAGTTCCTCGCGCCAGTCGCCGAGTATGTCGGCCTGGAGCAGCGGATGCTGCTTCGAACCGTTCATCTGCTTGGAGTGGTTGTACTGGCTGAAGTTGATGAGCGTGCGGTTGCCGGTGGGAGTGTTCTTCTCCAGTTTCGTGCCATCAACGGTTTCCTCATACGGGTCGCCGTCCCAGAAGATGCGGAACTCGTAGCTGGGGCGCACATCCGACGACTTCACCTCCCCGTCGCTGCCATACACGTTGTAGTCGGCGGCACTCCAGAACTCTGCGCCACGGCTTTCGGGGTAAATGTCGGCAGCCATGCCGCGCCCGTTGTCGCCTGAGCCTGGCAGATGGTGTATCAGTTCGCCTGTAGCGGCATCGTGCAGGTCCCAACCGTAGTGCGGAGCGCTCTCGTGTACCATATATACTTCGAGTCCGGGGCGGTCTGGCAGGAAGTCACCCACGTGGAGAGCGTCGCCATGTCCAAGCTCTGTGCTGTACAACTCCGTGCCGTCGTGGTCGAGAGTGGCCGCTCCGTAGATTATTTCGTCGCATCCGTCGCCGTCAACGTCGGCCACGCTCAGCGAATGTGCGCCTTGCCCGTACAGTCCGGTGGGCGTTTTGTGGGTACTGGCGTACTTCCAGTGTATCGAAAGCCGCCCGCCGTCCCAGTCGTAGGCGGTGAGATAGGCGCGTGTGTAGTAGCCCCGGCACATCACGGCACTTGGCCTTTCGCCGTCAAGATAGGCCACTGTGGCCAGAAAGCGGTCGCAACGGTTGCCGTAGTTGTCGCCCCAGATGGCGTCGAGCTGCTCTTTGGTAGGCTCGGTTGTGGTCAGTCCGCGCACAGGGTAGTAGTCTGTGGTGCACAGAGCCTTGCCTGTCGGGCCGTCAAACACCGTCAGATATTCGGGGCCCGACAGTATGCGCCCCACACTGCTGCGGTAGTCGCGGCTGTTGTCGGTGTCGCGTATGGTCTCGCTGTCACCTGCCTCGCTAACATAGCGTCCTGTGCCGTCCAAAGAGCCGGGTGCGGTCTTGCAGATCATCTCCGCCTTGCCGTCACCGTCAAAGTCGTACACAAGGAACTGCGTGTAGTGGGAGCCGGCGCGTATGTTCATGCCGAGGTCTATGCGCCACAGCTTCGTGCCGTCGAGCTTGTAGCAGTCCAGAAGCACGGGTGCCGTGTGTCCGTCGTGGGCATTGTCCTTGTAGTTGTCGGGATTCCACTTGAGAATTATCTCATACTGACCGTCACCGTCCACATCACCGGTACTACAGTCGTTCGGATGGTAGAGAACCGTTGAGTCTCCCATGACAACCGGTTGCGGGCGGTCAATGGGAAAGCTCTTGTAGATGTCTGACCACGGCGTCACTTCCGGTGTCTCGTCGATTGTCGTGCCGTTGGCGCGTTTTGCCACCACTTTATACCGGCACGAGGCATCTCCCAAATCGTCGGTGTAGTTGGTCGAGGTCTCCACTGTGGCAATCCGTGTGCCGTCCCTATACACGTCGAAGCGCGTGTCTTCGGGGTCAATGCCCTTGAGCCGCCAGCTCATATACACGCCTCCCGCCACCTTGACGGCCACCAACTGCCGCCCCATGTCCTTTGGCCAGTGGGCCGAAGTCCGGGTTGTTTCTGTGCTTTGCCGCATTGGCGTTGCGGCTTGTGCCGTTGCCGGCATTGCCAGAGCCGCAGCTGCCATCGTCAGAGCAACCGTTGGTATTGCCATAACCGCAGATGTGGCCATTGTCATGCCCATATACCGGGTCGAAAAGAGAGTTTTTCCGTTCATGTCTTTTTCGTTTTCAGTTATTGTCTGCCGCAAAAGTACTTGCACATTTGTGCCTTTACACGGTGACATTTATCTGTTTTATTGTACTATTGTGTACTTTTCAGACAAGAAACATTATCTTTGCGCATATGAATCTGCTATATAAGACAATCATGCACATCTGTGGAAGGACTATAGGCTGCCTGTTGGCCGCCATGGCGTGGCTATCTGCCGGAGCAAGTGCCGCCGACAATTTCGTGGCCAGCCGCCTGACGGTGGAACAGGGGTTGCCCAGCAACAACGTGAACGACATTTTGCAGGACGACGACGGCTATGTGTGGATGGCAACCGACAATGGACTGTGCCGGTATGACGGTGGCACGTTCATCAACTTCAGTGCCGCGAGAGACACGTCGGGCGTTGGCTTCACCGACAACCGTCTCGTAAGCCTGTCAATCGACCGCCGGCGGCAGAAACTCTTTGTCCGGTCTTTCTCCGGAGCCTGCTCGTGCTTCAGTCTTGCCAAGGGACGCTTCATAAGCTGTACCCCCGCCGACGCAAAGCTGGCACAGCCGCGCACACCGCACTGGAAAGCGAGCCAAAAACGGAGCAGTTATATATGTGTGGTTGACCCCCGTGGCCGCCAAATCACGCATGCCATACCGCAGGACGGCAATCCGGCGGCATCACGCCGCAAGCTGCGCGCCGCAGAGACGCGTGACGGACGCTCTCTCTATATCTCTTTGGGCGAAAAAGTCTATCGGATAGACAGCGGCGGCGACAGTCTGTGCGAGCTGAAGGGCATCTCGCCGCTACTTCCGCCCATGAGTACCATATCCGGAATAATGGTTGACCACTCGGGATCCGTCTGGATATGCTCGCGCTTTTGCGGAGTGACGAAGATAAGCCGCCAGGCCATATCGGCCGAACACCTGCTTCCAAATCCGGGCGTGGCCGACCTGGAGTCGAACGACGTGCGCCTTGTTGTGCCAGACTCCCGTGGCGGCGTTCTCATAAGCACCAAGGACTGCCAGCTGATGACCTATACGCCATCGGCAAACGGCTTCTCCGGCAGGACAAGTCTTGCGGCCAACGCCTATGCCTACATGAAAGACAGTCGCGGAAGAGTGTGGATAGGCACCAAGGGCAACGGCTTTTACGTGGATGGGCGGCACTATTCGCACAAAGAACACAACATTCCCATCGACAATTCCGACATTTACGACTTCGCAGAGGACGGGAAAGGACGCGTGTGGATAGCCTCTTACGGCGGCGGACTGCTCCTTGCCGAGACGAAAGCCGACGGTACGCTGCACTTCACACCCTTTCTTCACGGCACGTTCAGGCAGGGACGTGTGCGCAAGGTGGCCATCGACCGCAACCAAAGACTGTGGGCTTGCACCAACAACGGACTCTACATAATAGACACGCGCCTTTCGTCCGTCAGCGAGAGCCGGTTCCTGTCTTACAACACGGCCAACAGCAACCTGCCAGGACTCGACATAATGTCGGTAATGTTCGACAAACGGGGCAAAGTGTGGGTTGCCACGTATGGCGGAGGCATTGCCCACAGTCCTGTGCCTACCGACTACACACGCATAAGGTTCACTCTGCCGTCGAAAGCGGACGGTCTTCCGGGCAACATACGCTCCATTGTGGAGGACAAGCACGGCTATATATGGCTCGGAACGGACAATGGCCTTGCGCGACTGTCACCTTCGACCATGCATGTGAGCGACTACAAGCTGAGCGACAATATGCTTGCCAACAATTTCTCGGACAATGCCGTTGCCGAACTGCCCGACGGCGACTTGCTTTTCGGCACGTCCTACGGGCTGTGGCGCATAGCTGTCCCGACAGGCGAGGGAGACAAGGGCAGCGTAATGCCCACTGTCACCAGCCTAAGCGTGAACGGAGAGCAGCTGTATGGCGGCGAAGGATGGCAAAAAGCCATGCATGGCAAGGCTCCGCTGCCGTTCAGCCATGAGCAGAACGCCATAGTGTTCCACTTCTCCAACTTTAATTACTCCGACAACCCGCGCTACCGCTTCTACCTTGCGCCGCTTGAGCGGACATGGCGTGACGCTACCACCGGCGTGTCTGCCGCCTACGACCACCTCAAGCCGGGCGCCTACACTTTCCATGTGCAGGCTTGCGACAACACAGGCCACTGGAGCGGCACACGGACTGTGCGCATCTGCATAAGCGAGCCGTGGTATAACACGTGGTGGATGTGGACTGTCTATGCTGTGGCCGCGCTTTGCGTGGTGCTTGTCATTGTCCGGATGTTGCTGGGCAACCTCCGGCTGCGCAACAGCATGAGGGTTGAGAAGCGCATGATGGAGTTCCGCATCGACTTTTTCACCCACATAGCCCATGAATTCCGCACTCCCATAGCCATAATACGCAGTGCCATCGACGCAATGGGGCGTGCCGGCGACAGAGGGCAGCGCGAACAGCTTGGCCATAGTATGAGAGCCGCGCGCAGAGGGGCAAGCCGTTTGTCAAGACTCGTTGACAACCTGTTGCTGTTCCGCAAGATAAACGAGGGACACGCCCGTTTGAGCGTGTCGCGTGGTGATGTTATAGCCCATTTGCGCCGCATCTACACCGACTTCTTCCCCTATGCCGACAGCCGGGGCGTCAAGTTGCAGATGCTGTTTCCCGAACAAAAGGAGACAGACATGCTCTTTGACCACGAGAAGGTGGAGATTATCTTCTCCAACTTGCTGAGCAATGCCATCAAGTATGCGCCGGAGAAATCGTCGGTGGTCATACGCGTCAAGGCCAACGACGGTTTGCTCACCGTAAGTGTGGCTGACGAGGGCGCAGGCATAGCCCCGGAGCGGCTGCCGAGCCTGTTCAAGCCGTTCATGCAGGGGCTTGCCTCATCGGGAGGCATGGGCATAGGCTTGTATCTCGCCCATGCGCTTGCCGAAAGCCACCACGGAACGCTTGCGTACTCGCCCAACGAGGAGGCGGGACACGGCGCTGTGTTCACCTTCACCCTGCCGCTTGCCGACGGGGCATACGCTCCCGACGAGGTGGTACAGGCCGTGAAGCGGGACGAAGACACCGGTACTGAGCCGGCTGACGAGGCCAGTGCCGCATTGCTGCCCGACGTTTGCGCCGACCCAATCAACGGTCAAGTGACCGTATATCTTGTGGAGGACGACGCAGACATGATGTCACAGTTGCGCACGGAGCTGTCTGTCTATTTCAATGTGGTCGCTTTCAGCAACGGCAAAGATGCCTTGGCGGCCATCGGAAGCGGCGACGACAAACCCAGAATAGTGATTAGCGATGTGATGATGCCGCAGACGAACGGCTTTGAGCTTGCACAGGCGATAAAGAAGAACGAACCTACTGCCCGTATAGGCGTGATATTGCTCTCGGCACTCGGCACGGAAGAAAACCGTATGCGTGCCGTTGCGGCCGGGGCTGACGACTTTTTCGTCAAGCCATGCCCGATGCAGATGCTCATAACGCGCTGTTTCCGCCTGCTGCAAAACCAGCTTTCGTTTGCCGAAGCGCAGCCTGTCGCATCCGACGGGGGCGCATCGTTGGTTGAAAACGTTGTTGACAAGAGATTCAAGGAAAAGGTTGAGGCTATAATAGCCGCCCATTTGTCTGACGCCTACTTTACCGTTGACCAGCTGGCCGACCAGCTTGGGTGGGGCCGTTCGGTGGTTTACAGGCGTGTGAAGCAGCTCTTCGGCACCACACCCAACGACTACATACGCAAAATGCGCATGGAGCGTGCCTCCGAGCTGATAGTTGAAGGTGAGCACACGGTGGCTGAGATTTCGCTGATGGTGGGTTTCAACGACCCGGCCTACTTCAACCGTTGCTTCAAGAAGCAATTTGGCACTACTCCGGCCAAGTATGGGCGTTGAAAGTGGTGCAAGTACGACTCTATACATTATTATAGAGTAGGGAGCAACCATATTGTATATAAGTGGGAAACCATATAAAATGCAAGGGGCAACACTGCTGGTGTGGTGTTGCCCCTTGCATTTTCCGGTGCGAAGGTTCAGTATTTCTCTATCTTTATAGCCCCTCCGAATATGCCTGAAGGCCTGAGACGGTCGCCGGAGGTGTATATCTGCGGTTGCGAATAGGTCACTCGTTCCGCTTCAGGCAGCCCTGCGTCACCGATAATCCGGTTGGCGAGCACGTTGCTCACGCGCAGTTGCAGACGGTTGGTGCCTTTCTTTATGTGCTTGGTGAGGTCGATTGTCCACGGCGAACACCATATTACGCCCGCCTCATGACCGTTTACGATTACCTCCACATTGCCGTTTACGGGCGGCAAGCGCAGTGTCCAGCGGTTGTCGGGCGCGGACTTGCGCACCTTGAACGACGCAGTATAGTTGCACGTGCCGGAGAAATACTTTATGCGGGGGTTGGAGCTTTGAGTCCAGTCGGTCAGAGTTTGGTTTTTCAGCGTGATGCCTTCGCTGCCGAACTCCATGTCGCAACGGTCAATGGATATGGTCTCCACGGGCTGTACGTTGAACGGACGCACCGCCAAACCGTTCACCTTGCCGTTTGTAGCCACCACAAATCCCGACTCGTTCGGTTCAAGATGCAATGGCATGGTGAGCTTTTCGCCTTCCCTCTGCACACCGTCCATGAGTTGCCGTGTGCCGTCTGTCGGGTTCCAGAAATAGGCTCTGTCGTATGCTGTGCGCAGACTTATGGGCGCGTGGTAGGCGCTGTCGCTGTGGTTGGCCACGAAATAGAGGTCGCCGTCGGCCAGTTTGCGGTGGCTGAACCACACGGTATTGTCGGGCTGGTGGGCGGAATAGTCCGTCAAGTCGGGCGTTGCCGGCGGCGCAACCGTGCCTTTGTCGTCCGGCTCGGTGGTCACTTCCCACGAGTAACCGTTGGGCATTTGCGGCAGTCGGCGCGCCAACAGCTTGGTGGGAGGCGTGCTTGGCAGCTTGGCAATGATGTCTGTCACGGGCTTGCCTTGGCGCATCATGGCGGCACAACGTGCCTGATAGTCCCAGAAACCACGGCTTCCGTCCCACAGAGTGTTGCACCGGTTGAGGCAGTAGTGCCGCCCTCCGCCGGTGCTTCCGGGGCGTTTGCCGAGCCAAGGCTGGTAGGCAGAGGCGCACACCACGAACTCATTGATGTGGCAGGAGTAGGCATAGTCGGCCAAAGGCTTCATGTCGGCCAGCGTCTGCGAGTAGTTCATGTCGGTGAAAGCCTCGCCCGACGCTATCGGTTTTCCGTAGCGGTGGGCAGCCGAGGCGCACTCCTTGATGTCGTAGCTGCCGTTTTTGTCTCTCGCCCAGAACTCTCCCTGCGGCTTGTCAACCATGCTTTTTGCGCGGAAGTTGTCGGCTGCGATGCTCAAGCCGTTGCCCATGGCCTGTGCGGTGAGCGTCACTCTCTCCTCGCGGCAAAGCCTTTGCAGCGTGGCAAGATAGCGGTCGCATATCATGTCGGCTATGGTCAGGCGCACATCTGCCAGCACGCTGTCGGTCTTGGCGGCAGCCCCCACCACGTAGCCCACCATTGCCGGGAGCCAGGGCCGCAGGTCGTAGCCCCGGCGTCGGCGGAACTCCTGCTCGAAGTCCTGCGTCCAGTTTTGTGCCCCGGCCTCGTGGCTGTCCATTGTTACGCCCTGAGGCTTGAGTCCGATGGCCGCAAGGGTGTCGATTATGGGCTTGGTGTAGTTTGCCCAATGTTTCAGCACTCCGCGCGGCGACAGATTGTCGGCCTCAAGCCCCATCAGGTTGGCGCGGCCGTGCTTTGAGCGACCTTTGGTGGTTTCGGCCACGATGCGCAGTATGGCCCATTTGCCCTTTGGAACCTGCCAGTTGAGCTTGTCGCCGTTGAGTTTGCCGCTGATGTCCATTATGTCCGATTGGCTGATGGCGCAGTCGGCGTATGGCGAATAGTCTATTGGCTCGATGAATTCCGAGCGCAGCCCGACGCGTTCCTCCCAGTTGGTGAGCCTGGGCAGCGTGGACAGCTGCACGTCTCTTATGAAGGCTGCGCTGTTCTTGCGCTCCAGCACCGCCGGGTCGGTAATGCGTGTGCGGAAGTGGCGCGCCAGCACCGCTGGGAAGCCCACCGTCTGCCCTGTCCATGTGGGTGAGCCATACACGGGCGGCAGTTGACACACCGTGCGCCAGTGGATGCTGTCGTCGGAAGCCTCAAGCACGCCCACGGGAGGCCGCTCCGTGAAGAGCATACCGTCGGGACTGCCGGGCGTGTTCATCGCTCCGTTGCGCGATTTGCCCGATGCGGCGGTGGTGTATGTTATGGCGCGTATGCCTTTGTCCGCGCTTTCGCCCATCCTGATGGCAAAGAGAGCCACGTCGTAAGCCTCGCTGTCGCGCGACGGACTGGGCAGAACCGTGGTTCCGGCCTTGCCCTTGCCGCCCTCCACTATGGTTATTCCACCCACCAAACGCTGCATACTCTCGGCCTTGGTTATCCACTTGCCGCCCATGACGTAGCCGTTGCTCACGTTTATCTCGAACGACAGTCCGAGCCTGTGGGCTTCCTGTGCGGCGAATTTCAGCATCCGCCACCACTCGGGCGACATGGCTTCGAGTGCCTTGTCGGTGGGTTTGTGTACCTGATCGTAATACACCACACCCCCTACCCCAGCCTTTTTGTATGCTTCGAGGTCGGCGGTGATGCCTTCGCGTGTGGTTTCGGTTTCTCCGTGAAACCACCACACCTTTGTGCGTGCCGTGTCCTGTGGCTCATGAAACGCCTTCCATGCCTGCGCCACTGTCTGTGCGCTTGCCGCCTGTGCGGATATGGCGAACAGGGCAACCGCTATTGTGCGTAAATTGGTCTTCATGCAGTTGTGTTTTTTTAGCTTGCCTTATGCAAAGGCAATGCAAGCGAGCGGAAAGAAAACTTGTTTTCAGTTTCCCGAGTGCAGCTTGCCTTATGCAAAGGCAATGCAAGCGAGCGGAAAGAAAACTTGTTTTCAGTTTCCCGAGTGCAGCTTGCCTTATGCAAAGGCAATGCAAGCGAGCGGAAAGAAAACTTGTTTTCAGTTTCCCGAGTGCAGCTTGCCTTATGCAAAGGCAATGCAAGCGAGCGGAAAGAAAACTTGTTTTCAGTTTCCCGAGTGCAGCTTGCCTTATGCAAAGATATATGTTATGTTTGAAAAAG
>CAVAPI010000063.1:0-13337 GCA_963590445.1 Lachnospiraceae bacterium
CGTTCTATAACCGTCCCTACGGCATGAGTCTCTGTCATGGAGCCAACGGTGTGCCGCCGGTAATATTCGTCTTGAGAGGCGTATTCGGTTTCCAGGCGAAGGGCAACGGCTCTTATACCTTGTCTCCCAACCTCATAAACATGAACTGGGCGAAAGGACGCATACCCGTAAAGGAGGGCTATATAGAAGTGGAACTCCAGAAAGGAAAAGCTCCGGTAGTACGTGCTCCAAAGGGATGCAGCGTAAAGGTGTTGAAACAGCACGGGACTTAATAAAGCAATGTTGACTACTTACTTAACGGGCGGCGGTTTGCGGCTTTAAGAACCACAACAGAAACACAGAAAGAACCGCTTGCGGAAACCAGACCTCCCGTTTACGGATGCCAAATGCCCTGTTTGGCAACCGTAAACGGGAGGTTTGTTATGCACAAACGGGCGGTTTGCGAAATGCATCCCGCCGGGTCTTGCCGCAGCGCCGGTGCGCCGTTTCTTGAAAATGTTTGGCTTGACATTGCGCAATAACAACAAAAAAGCACTACCTTTGCACCACGAGAAAACAATAACTGTAGTATATGGACGACTATCACGCGGATATTTTCAAACGATAGGCGGTGAGGACGATCTCAAAAGCCAGCCCTCGCTGCCGTTATTTGGAGGATTGGCCAATGAGAACATACTGGAATACGAACGGCGGGCTGAAAGCTATGGAGGAGTGGCAGCCCAACTGCTGGGTGCAAGTGACCTGCCCGACAGAAGAAGACCTCCAGGATCTTGAAGACAGGTTTCACATTCCCGACTACTTTCTGTCAGACATAAGCGATACCGACGAGCGTGCCCGATACGAGTACGACGACGGTTGGATGCTGATAATCCTCCGAATACCATACGTAAAGGAGATACGCTCGCGCACTCCATACACCACTGTGCCGCTGGGAATCATACACAAGCGCGACGTTACCATAACGGTCTGCTACTACGAAACCAACATGATGATAGACTTTGTGAGCTATCAGCAGAAGCGCGGCGAAGGGTTTACGGACTACGTTGACATGATTTTCCGCCTGTTCCTCTCCTCTGCCGTGTGGTATCTGAAACGTCTGAAACAGATAAACAACCTCATCGAGAAAGCCAAGCGCAACCTTGACCGCGAGGTGAACAACGAGTCGCTCATAGGACTGAGCCGCCTGCAGGACTCGCTCACGTACTTTGTCACCTCCATCCGGGGCAACGAGACCCTGCTGTCCAAGCTGAAATTCAAGCTGCAGATAGACGAACTGGACGCAGACCTTATAGAAGACGTCAACATCGAGATGACCCAGGCACGGGAAACCACCAACATTTACTCCGACATCCTTGAGTCAACGATGGACACCTACTCGAGTATCATCAACAACAACATGAATACCGTCATGCGAACGCTCACGTCAGTATCCATAATACTGATGTTCCCCACGCTGATAGCCAGCCTTTTCGGCATGAACCTGATAAACGGCATGGAGACAAGCCCCTACGGCTTTGCCATAGCCATGGTGCTGTCGGTGGCCATATCGGGGCTTTTCTGGTGGGTATTCCGCCACAAAAGACTCATTTGACGGCAAAAAGGCAAAAAAACACGGTGCACTTAGGCCAATAAGATATTTTTTATTAAGTTTGTGCCGAAGAATTGTTTTAGAAAAGAACCACGAACAAAATCTGATATGATGGACTCGCAAGAAAAAAATCTCGGAACGGATATGGCTGAAGAGCTGAACAAGACGGAAGAAACGGCAGCCAAAGGTCCGGAGACTCAGGCTGAAACTGTAGGAAAACCCGCTGAAACCGTTGAAGCGCCCGCCGAAGCGGAAGCTACAAAGGCGGAAGAAGCTGCGGCAGAGACTGTGGAGGCACCGGCAGAGGCAGCGGAAACAGCGGCAGAGACTGTGGCTGAAGCCGAAGAACCGGCCCGCGCAGAGCAGCCAAAGGTGTATGCATCGAAGAAAGAGATACTCGAAAGGGTGAGGGAAATAGCCCATGGCGATGAAAATCCCGACAAGAACGAGGTGGATTACCTCAAGACTTCTTTCTACAAACTGCACACTGCCGAGCGCGAAGCCAGCATGAAAGCATACCTCGAAGGCGGCGGCAAGCCCGAGGAATACACCGTAATGCCGGACGAGGACGAGGAGAAGTTCAAGGCTGAAATGGGCATTATCCGCGAGAAACGCGCCAAGATGCTCAAGGAACAGGAGGAGGAAAAGGAGACCAACCTCAAGAAAAAGCTCGGAATAATAGAGAAGATAAAGGGCATGGTCACCTCACCTGAAGACGCCAACAAATCATTCCAGGAGTTCAAGTCGCTGCAACAGCAGTGGAAAGAGACAAAGAGCGTGCCGCCAGCCAAGGCCAACGAACTGTGGCGCAACTACCAGTTGTACGTAGAGCAGTTCTATGACCTGCTCAAACTGAACAGTGAGGCCCGCGAATACGACTTCAAGAAGAATCTGGAGAAGAAGATACAACTCTGCGAGGCCGCAGAAAAGCTGGCTGATGAGCCTGATGTGATAAGCGCATTCCACCAGTTGCAGAAGCTGCACCAGGACTATCGCGAGACAGGCCCCGTGGGCAAGGAGCAGCGCGAGGAGATTTGGACACGCTTCAAGGCCGCTTCAACGGTGATAAACAAGCGTCACCAGCAGCATTTCGAGGAGATAAAGGCCAAGGAAGAGGACAACCTCGTGCGCAAGACCGAACTGTGCGAGAAGGTGGAGTCCATAATTGCCGAAGAGAACAAGGGCTCGGGCGACTGGGAGAAGCACACCAAGCAGATTGTGGAGGTGCAGGCCGAATGGAAGAAGATAGGCTTCGCTCCGCAGAAGATGAACATCAAGATATTCGAACGCTTCCGTTCGGCCTGCGACAACTTCTTCACCCGCAAGGCAGAGTTCTACAAGGAGCAGAAGGAAACGTTCAAGTCAAACGCCGAAAAGAAGCGCGCGCTTGTGGAAAAGGCAAACGCCCTGAAGGACAGCACAGACTGGAAATCCACGTCGGAGAAGCTCATAGCACTGCAAAAGGAATGGAAGACGATAGGTTTCGTGCCCAAAAAGCTGGGCGATCAGCTCTGGGCAGACTTCCGTGCGGCCTGTGACGCATTCTTCGATGCACGCAATGCCGCCACATCAGGACAGCGCAGCGAGGAAAAGGCCAACCTTGAGAAAAAGCGGGAGATAATAGACCGGCTCAGAACCGTGGCCGCCGAGGGCGGAGAGAACGTACAGGAGACCGTGCACAAGCTGGTTGACGAGTACAACGCCGTAGGTCACGTGCCGTTCAGGGACAAGGACAAGGTGTATGAAGCCTACCGGGCGGTGCTGGACCAGCTGTACAGCGAGCTGAACATAACGACAGCGCGCCGGAAACTGTCCGGTTTCAAGACCCGCATAAGGAACGCAGCCGAACAGGGCGACGGTTCGCTTGACGGAGAGCGGGGCAAGCTGATGAGACAGTACGAGGCACTGAAGAGCGACGTGCAGACCTACGAGAACAACCTTGGCTTCCTCAATGCGTCAAGCAAGAAGGGAAACAGCCTGATCGAGGAGATGAACCGCAAAGTGCAGAAGCTCAAGGACGAAATGAACCTTGTGCGCGAGAAAATAAAGGCGATAGACCAGCAGACAGACAAAGACTGACTTTCTGCAAGAAAAAGACAGTCTTTCGGACACGCATCGAACATTAATCAAGCAATTATTGAACATCAGCAGAAAAAGCAGGCCGAAAATTTTGTTGTTACAGGAATAAGCACTACCTTTGCATCGCAATTCGAAAGGAATTCGGATGCATCTTATTGGGATATGGTGTAATGGTAACACTACAGATTCTGGTCCTGTCATTCTTGGTTCGAGTCCGAGTATCCCAACAAAGGAGGGTTTGCAGACGCAAATCCTCCTTTTCTTTCCCATGACTTTCTACAAAACATCCACCGAACCGCCGTGCTCTTGCAGAAAACCGCCACGCCTTTTTGCATTAAAGGATTATATTGCTAACTTTGCACCTATTATATAATAGGTGGCGGGCATGGCTTTGTGCTATGCGACGGCTTGCTTATGGCCGCATATGCGGCAATATACAAACGATAGACAAATAAGAAATTATGAACGTTTTAGAGCTTAGCGAGCAGGAAATAGGAAGAAGACAGAGTTTGCAGGAGCTGCGTGACATGGGCATTGACCCGTATCCAGCGGCCGAATATCCGACAAACACATTCTCAACAGACATAAAGGACAGTTTCAGCGATGAGGACGGCGAGCGCGAAGTGTGCATTGCCGGGCGCATGATGAGCCGAAGGGTGATGGGTAAGGCCGCCTTTGCCGAGCTTCAGGACTCAAAGGGGCGCATACAGGTGTATATCACGCGCGACGACATCTGTCCCGGCGACGACAAGGACTTGTACAACAAGGTGTTCAAGAAGCTGATGGACATCGGCGACTTCATCGGAATCAAGGGCTTTGTGTTCCGCACTCAGACTGGCGAAATATCCGTTCATGCAAAGGAGATAACGCTGTTGTCGAAGAGTCTGAAGCCGCTGCCCATCGTGAAGTACAAGGACGGCGTGGCCTACGACAAGTTTGAAGACCCCGAGCTGCGCTACCGCCAACGCTATGTTGACCTTGTGGTTAACGAGGGAGTGAAGGACACCTTCCTGCAGCGCGCCACGGTGATACGCACCATACGCCGCGTGCTCGACGAGGCCGGCTACACCGAGGTGGAGACTCCCACCCTGCAGTCGATTGCCGGAGGTGCGAGCGCACGCCCGTTCATCACGCACTTCAACGCCCTCAATATAGATATGTATATGCGCATAGCCACCGAGCTTTACCTGAAGAGGCTCATCGTGGGCGGCTTCGAGGGCGTGTATGAGATTGGCAAGAACTTCCGCAACGAGGGTATGGACCGCAACCACAACCCTGAGTTCACCTGCATGGAGCTTTACGTGCAGTATAAGGACTACAACTGGATGATGTCGTTCACCGAGAAACTTCTTGAGACGGTGTGCATCGCAGTAAACGGCAAGCCGGAGCGAGAGATTGACGGTAACATCGTGAGCTTCAAGGCACCCTACCGCCGTCTGCCCATACTTGACGCCATCAAGGAGAAGACTGGTTTCGACTGCAACGGCAAGAGCGAGGAAGAGATACGCAACTTCTGCAAGCAGAAGGGTATGGATGTGGACGAGACCATGGGCAAGGGTAAGCTCATCGACGAACTTTTTGGCGAGTTCTGCGAAGGCACGTTCATCCAACCCACGTTCATCACTGACTATCCCGTTGAGATGTCTCCGCTGACAAAGATGCACCGCTCAAAGCCGGGACTGACCGAACGCTTCGAACTGATGGTGAACGGCAAGGAGCTGGCCAACGCCTATTCGGAGCTTAACGACCCGATAGATCAGGAGGAGCGTTTCAAGGAGCAGATGCGACTGGCCGACAAGGGAGACGACGAGGCAATGGTCATCGACCAGGACTTCCTGCGCGCATTGCAGTACGGAATGCCTCCCACAAGCGGCATCGGCATCGGCATCGACCGCCTCGTGATGCTCATGACGGGCAAGACATACATACAGGAAGTGCTCTTCTTCCCGCAGATGCGCCCGGAGAAGAAAGCCCCCAAGAGCAGCGTTGACGACTGGAAGGCCATAGGTGTTGGCGAGCAGTGGGTGCCCGTGCTCAACAAGTGCGGCTACTACCTTGTGCAGGACATCAAGGAGGTGAACCCGCAGAAGCTCCAGATGGACGTGTGCGGAGTGAACAAGAAATACAAGCTGGGCTACGACAATCCCAAGGTTGACGAGTTCGCCGCATGGATTGAAAGCGCCAACAAGTAACAGCAGAACAGCGAAGGACTAAAGTCAAGTATTGATGTTCGATTGCGGCAAGATAGCCATAATAGGCGGAGGCAGCTGGGCTACGGCAGTGGCCAAGATTGTGGTGGGGCACACCCATCACATAGGATGGTATATGCGCCGCGATGACCGTATAGACGATTTCCGTAGGCTCGGCCACAACCCGGCCTACCTTATGAGTGTGCGGTTTGATGTCAACGAGATATTCTTTTCAAGCGACATCAACAAGATTGTGCAAAACTACGATACGCTTGTGTTTGTCACGCCGTCGCCCTACATCAAGAACCACTTGAAGAAACTGCGCACAAGACTCAAGGACAAGTTTGTCATCACGGCCATCAAGGGCATTGTGCCCGACGAGAACCTTGCCTGTTCGGAGTTTTTCCATGCCGTGTATGACGTGCCTTACGAGAACCTGGCTTGTCTTGGAGGACCGTCGCACGCCGAGGAGATAGCCCTTGAGCGGCTGTCTTACCTCACCGTGGGCTGCTCCGACCGCGACAAGGCGCAGGCTTTCGCCGACATTCTGGCCAACGACTTCATCAAGACCAAGACCAGCAGCGACGTGATAGGTATTGAGTACGCTTCGGTTTTGAAGAACGTTTACGCCATAGCAGCCGGCATTTGCAGTGGACTGAAGTTCGGCGATAACTTCCAGGCCGTGCTCATGTCCAATGCCGTACAGGAGATGTCGCGCTTTCTTAACGCCATACATCCCATAGAACGCAGCGTCTATGACTCGGTTTATCTTGGCGACTTGCTCGTGACGGGCTACAGCAACTTCTCGCGCAACCGCACCTTCGGCACCATGATAGGCAAGGGTTACAGCGTGAAGAGTGCGCAGATAGAGATGGAGATGATTGCCGAGGGCTATTTCGGAACGAAGTGCATGAAGGAGATAAACCGCCACCTGCACGTCAACATGCCCATTCTCGATGCCGTCTATAACATACTCTATGAGCGCATAAGTCCGCAGATAGAGATAAAGCTGCTCACCGACTCGTTCCGTTAGAACAGGTCTTGTGTGCCGTTTGCCTGTCTAAATTATGTCATTGGTTTGTCTGATTTGTGCTGGGGCTGCCTAAATTATGCCGTTGGCCAGATACTGTCCTCAAGACGGCTGCATCTATAAAGCGAGAAGCCCGCTCCTGACCGTTTGGTTGTGGAGCGGGCTTCTTTTCCTTTACGTTTATTCCATTATTTCCTGGCCAGCGTGACCGTAATGCCGTCAATAATCATGGTCATAGTGTTGCCTTTGATGGTGCCAACGTATGTGTTTCCACGATATTGCGCATTGATTGTTCCGCTTTCGGCATTGTACGTGTAAGTCCAGTCCTTGTCTTCATACGTACTGCCGTTTGGAGCTACAATCTTGAAGTTGTATGTTTTGGTGTCCTTGATGGTTATGATATAGTAATAACGGTTGGCGGTGTTTGTACCTTGCCATGTCGTTCCTATCAAATCCGTAAGCTCTTGCCGGTCGTTGTTGTTGTCGTCAGAGCTGCAAGCTGCTATACCTGTACAAGCGAATATGGTGACAAGCGCCAGAATAAACATTTTTATTTTCTTCATGATCGGTTCTGTTTTTTCTTATTAGTCATTATGTTTGGTTAAAATCGAGTCCGTGGGCTGAATAACGACAATAAAAAAGCGCGGACTCCACTACGTTTACGCTTATCGAGGTATCGCCAAACACCATGCACACATATACGAGTAAAAGCCCACGCCATAGCAGCGTGAGCATTAACTTCTACTCTTGTGTGCTTAATCTCGAATATTTGGCGATTTCCGATAAGCAAGAACAAAGCTAACGCTTTTCTATTTCAGTGTCTTTAAGACCTTTTTATCCCATAGGCAATGTTTTTTTAATGGTTGTACTGCACTGGCCGGAAGTCCCGGAAGCGTTTGCTCTTGTTCTTCCGAGTGCAGCTTGTCTTATACAAAGATAGTATGTTTGCCGCAAAAGCAAAGGCTTTCGTTCCTCCCGCTTCTGTGTTTTTAACGGATTTTAAGCCGCGCCTTTTGTGGAATATTCCCCGTTCCGCCTTTTTTACTCCTCACTTTTCTTCTTCCTTTCCTCCAGTCCTTGCCGCAGTTTGGCTTCGGCGGGGTTGTTCTGGGGAGTCCAGAATGATGCATTGGCGAGGGTGTCTGGCAGATACTGCTGCCTTACGTAGTGGCAGGGGTAGTCGTGGGGATACTTGTAGCCGTCGTGATAGCCCAGTTGTGCCATCAGTTTGGTGGGAGCGTTGCGCAGATGGAGCGGCACGGGCTGCGTGCCCGACTGCCTGACCTCGGCCAGAGCCTTGTCGATGGCAAGGTATGCCGAGTTGCTCTTGGGGCTTGCCGCCAGATAGACTGTGGCTTCGGCCAGCGGTATGCGCCCCTCCGGCCATCCTATGCGCTCCACTGCCTCAAAGGCGGCGTTGGCCATGAGCATGGCGTTGGGGTTGGCAAGGCCTATATCCTCGGCTGCGCTGATCACGAGCCGCCGGGCTATGAACTTGGGGTCTTCGCCTCCGTCAATCATCCGGGCGAGCCAGTAGATTGCCGCATCGGGATCGCTGCCGCGAATGCTCTTGATAAAGGCCGAAATGATGTCGTAGTGCATGTCGCCGCCCTTGTCGTAGGCCGCAGGAGACTGCTCCATCCTGTCGGCAACGAGCTTGTCGGTTATGACCACCGGCAGCCCTTTCGGCTCGGCCTCGACCACTGTCTCCAGTATGTTGAGCAGTTTGCGCGCGTCGCCTCCGCTGTAGCGCATGATGGCGGCGGTCTCCCTCAGTTCCACCTGCCTTTCTTTCAGCTCCGTATCGGTCTCCACCGCCCTTGTGAGCAGCTCCGTGAGGTCGTCCTTGTCCAGTGGCTTGAGCGTATATACCTGGCAGCGTGACAGCAGCGGGCGGATTACCTCGAACGAGGGGTTCTCCGTGGTGGCTCCCATGAGCGTCACCACACCCTGTTCCACCGCTCCGAGCAGCGAGTCCTGCTGCGATTTGCTGAAGCGGTGTATCTCGTCGATGAACAGCAGTGGCGGCGGCGAGTTGAAAAACCTGCCGTGCGATGCCTTGTCTATCACGTCGCGCACGTCCTTCACGCCGCTTGTCACTGCGCTGAGCGTGAACATTTGCCGGTCGAGAGTGCGTGCTATGATGCGGGCCAGCGTGGTCTTGCCCACTCCGGGAGGCCCCCAGAGTATGAGTGAGGGCACGTGGCCCGCGTCCATCATCTGCCTGAGTGCGGCTCCCTGCCCTACGAGGTGCTTCTGCCCGGCGTATTCGTCGAGCGTTCTCGGGCGCATCCTTTCTGCCAATGGTTCGGTCATGGTGCAAAGTTACTAAGAAAAGTTGGGATAAAGCAGGCTTTTGCTCCGCCCTGCGCAACGGCCAGACAGTCAAACCGTTGCGCACGGCTGCAACAATCAGGCAGTTTGCGGTGGGCAAACTGCCTGTTTATGGGTTGTAAACTTGTGGGTTATGAAGATTAAGCGGTAGGGTTGAAACCCTTCAACAGTGCCTTTGGCCTCGAAGGCACAGGCTTGTGTGTAAGGGGGAAGGAAAATGCAGATGCCCGCTCTGCCGCCTTGCATCCCACGCCCCTGTTCATGAACTCGAAGATACCGCACTTCAGTAACCCCTTGCAGAGTGAAACGGAACATGGGGTAGGGTGTGGTATGGGAAAACCGGCTTCGAAGATGCCGCACATGAGGCTACGCAACCGCATTTCGCATATATGCGCCGGCTCACCGCCCTGTATGGTTCCAAGTCTGCATCGGAGAGCAGGGAGACCAGGGGATGCTTGGCGGCAACAGCCGGACTATTATATAAATAGGTATAGGAGCTGTTTTTGCAGACCGCCGGATTAGCCTGTAAAACCACGCAACTTTACACAACAAACCATAACGTTACATTTCTTGATGCAACCGGACATAACTTGACGGGTGCGTTTTTGCGGTTGTACCTTTGCAATGCGGACGGGGGAAAGCCGGCTCCCCGACCACGGAGACAATAAAAACAAGGTTAATAACAAAAACAAAAAAGAAAGGAAAAAACAATGATTCAGTACAGACTTTACAAGAACAACAACACGAAGTCAAGCACCGCAGGTATGTATTACGCAAGAACCGTGTGCAGTGAGACAATCGACGTGGAAGGACTCGCCTCCCATATGGTGTCACACAACTCACCGTTCTCGGAAGGAGTGATAGCAGGAGTACTCAAGGACGCTGTGGCATGTGTGAAGGAGCTGGTGCTCGACGGCAAGAACGTCAAGTTCGACGACCTGGCCATCTTCTCCTGCGGCATAACCACTAAGCCCGCTGCAAGCGCAGCCACGTTTACGCCGTCGGAAAACATCACTGAGGTGCGCCTGCGCGCCAGGGCTACGGGCACACTCCGTTCGGCCATACTGACAAGTGAGGCACGCATGAAGCAGCTCTCAAAGTATTCGGTTGACGATACGGCAGCAAGCGGCGAGTAAACCGCAAGGCTCCTGACAGGGAGGTTGGACTTGGGATGCACAGGGGAGGCTCCGGAGGTTTTCTGTGCACCCGCTTCCAACACCCGGACAGGATTGTGGAAATACAAAGACATGATGGTTTGACGAGACTATTGCCGTCTGCACTCCCACAGAGGCAGACTTCTGGCAACGCGTAAAGAACAATTAAAGGAAAGAAAGGAGGGACAACGATGATAAAAGGCAACTGGAAAATCATACTGCAAGTGCTCGTGTCGGTGATTACTGCCGTGGCCACCACACTCGGAGTGACGAGCTGCGATTTCTAAATGGAGAACACTTTCCGAATGAAGAATTGAGAATGTAGAGTGAAGAATGAAGATTTCCTTCTTCACTCTACATCTTTCACTTCTTATTCCGCATTTCCGCATTCTTGATTATTCATTCTTAATCCTTCATTTTCAATCGTAACAGCATTGAAATATGTGTTTAAGCCCTTTGTAACACGCCGCGAGTAACTTTGCCGCCGAATAAGTAAGAACAGAAACAGATAAAAGAATGGAGACAATCTATCTCGTTATTGTGGTCTTCCTGCTCATTTTGGCAGTGTTCGACCTGTTTGTCGGCGTGAGCAACGATGCCGTCAACTTCCTAAACTCGGCCATAGGGGCCAAGGTGGCCAAGTTCCGCACGGTGCTGATAGTGGCTTCGCTCGGCGTACTGATAGGTGCGGTGATGAGCGCGGGCATGATGGACGTGGCCAGACACGGCATTATGCATCCGGCCAACTTCTCGTTTCACGAGGTGACGGTGATATTCCTGGCCGTAATGGTGACCGACGTGATTGTGCTCGACGTGTTCAATACGCTGGGCATGCCCACTTCGACCACAGTGTCGCTCGTGTTCGAACTGCTGGGCGCAACGGTTATGGTGGCCATGTTCAAGATGTACAGCGACCCGTCGTTCGGTTTCTCTGATCTGCTCAACAGTGACAAGGCTCTGAGTGTAATCATTGCCATATTCGTAAGCGTGGCCATAGCCTTCATAGCCGGACTGGTGGTGCAGTGGGTGTCGCGCATTATCTTCACGTTTAACTACAAGAAGCGTCTGCGCTACACGGTTGGACTGTTCGGAGGCGTGTCGTTTACGTTCCTTGCCTACTTCATTTTCATAAAGGGACTGGGCGACTCCCCGTTCATAAGCGAGGAGGCGCGCAGTTGGATAAGCGCCAATACAGGCATGCTGATGCTCTGTACGTTTGTTGCATCGAGTGTGGTTATGCAGCTGGTGCATGCACTTGGTGTCAACGTGTTCCGATTTATAGTCATGCTGGGCACGTTTGCACTGGCCATGGCCTTTGCCGGCAACGACCTTGTGAACTTTATCGGCGTGCCGCTGGCCGGACTTGACTCATACCAGGACTACATTGCCAACGGTTCGGGCGACGCTTCGCACTTCCTGATGACCTCGCTCATGGAGTCGGCCAAGTCGCCTCTGCTCTACCTGTTGCTGGCCGGAGTGGTGATGGTGGTGGCCATGGCAACGTCAAAGAAGGCACAAAACGTTGTAAAGACCAGCGTTGACCTGTCGCGGCAGGACGAGGGAGAGGAGATGTTCGGTTCGTCGAGAGCCGCCCGATCGGTGGTTCGTGCCACGCAAGACGCCAACAGCTTCGTGATGCGCTACGTTCCAAAGGGCGTGAGCGGCTGGATTGACTCCCGTTTCAACAAGAGTGAAGCCATCATGGCCGACGGTGCAGCCTTCGATGTGGTGCGCGCTGCGGTCAATCTCGTGCTGGCTTCGGTGCTCATCATCTTCGGTACAAACTACAAGCTGCCCCTTTCCACCACCTATGTCACCTTTATGGTGGCCATGGGTTCAAGCCTTGCCGACAGGGCATGGAGCCGTGAGAGCGCAGTGTTCAGGGTTACGGGAGTGTTCTCGGTCATCGGCGGATGGTTTATCACCGCCGGAGTGGCCTTCATGGCAGCCGCTGTGGTTTGTCTGCTGATGTATTGGGGCGGTTTTGTGGTGATGCTGCTGTTCATGGCTCTGGTGGTATTCCTGCTTGTAAGGAGCAACATACAGTATAACCGCAAGGCTAAGGACGAGAAGAAGGACGATGTGTTCAACCTGATGATGCGCACACGCGACCCGGAAATAGTGTGGGACTTGCTCACCAAACACGTGTCACGCACACAGAGCTTCGTGTGCCGCTACGCCCGTGAACAGCTGTGCCTTATATTCGACGGACTGGCCGACGAGAATCTGCACGTGCTCTCAAAGACACAACGCAGTCTGCGCAACGAGCAGGAACAGCTGAAGAAGTTCCGCCGCAAGGAGCTGCTCGCACTGCGAAGAGTGCCTATGGAACTGGCTGTGGAGCGCAACACGTGGTATCATCTGGGAGTGAACAGCGACCAGCAGTTCATATATTGCCTCAAACGTATGCTTGAACCGGCCAAGGAGCACGTGGCCAACAATTTCAATCCGCTGCCTATGGCATACGTGGAAGAGATGACACCGCTGCGCCGCAGGATGTGTGAACTGATGGAACGCACGGAGACAATGCTTTCGACGAGGCAGTTTGCAGCCTATGACACGGTGCTCAACGAGGCCGACCAGTTCAAGGACGAGCTGAGTGTGGTGCGCAAACGCCAATACGACCGTATGCAGAACGACCACGACACACAGAATCTCAAGATCTCACTCGTGTATCTCAATCTGCTTCAGGAGTGCCAGGAGTTTATAAGCATTATGCGCCATCAGCTCCGCGCCGCCAGAAAGTTCTACGGAGAGTGACCCTCTCTCAGGGGATGAACAGAAATCTTCATACCTTTCATAATACGGTGGTAATTTATAAGTAGGTGTTCAAAATTATTTGATATGGATATGCTCTTTATTTTTGGCCGTATGTTCGGGTTGAAGAGTGAGTGTAGCGGGCTACACGACCGATGAAAGCCGGGCATACAGGCAAAAAGAAAGTGCAGAGACATGTCAAAGTG
>CAVAPI010000064.1:0-13228 GCA_963590445.1 Lachnospiraceae bacterium
TGTCGCCCGTATGGCCGCCGATGGTTCCCCTAATGCCGGAAATGGACTTTATAAGAGTCATATATCGCTGTTTTTCCTTTTGAAATACGTTGTTCTTTCTTGTGAAATCCGTTACGTTTTCTTTGAAACCAACTTCTTTTCCGCAGCAAAAGCGCTGCCCTCCCGTTGGGAAAGCGTTATTTTTCGCGTTGGTAAGTTATGATATAATAGCAGGGATAGACGCTTGACGAGGCGTAGGCCTGGCCTTGCGAGTGCGGAACTATCAGCTTTACCTTGGCTATCTCGCCGTTTGCGTCGCTCTGACGACCCAGATTTATGTATGCCAACGGCACCAGCCAGCCCGTGGGGACGGAGGCAGAGCCATACGTACTGTACATTGTTCCGCCGTCAAACGCCCCCGTGTAGTTGCTGCCCGTCCGGGTTACGGTCATTTTCTCATAGTTTCGCGCCTCGTCATCGTTGCGTGTCTGCAGCGTCTTGTCCAGTATGTTGTACTCAATGTACCTGCAAAGGATGTTCACGGCCTTGTTTTCTTCAAGCGGAGAGCCGCATCCCCGGCGTACAATCTGCATATACACTCCGCTGTTGTTGAGATAGACGAACTCACGCTTCTCCACGCTGGTCGAGTCTCCCTGGTTATGGAACTGTTCCTCGCCGATTACCGTGATGGAAGAGTCGTTTATGAACGTGCTGATGGCATTGCGTTCCTTCTCTTTCTTGTCGCCGTAGGTCTCGTAGTCGTCGCATGACGCGAACAGAGACGCGGCCAAGAGTGCCCAAAGAGGCCACACCTTATTATATCTCATGCTTCTTGATGTTGTCAGTCTTGTTGTTTATTATGGCAAAATTACTAAAAAAGTGATTGTCTGCCCTTGCCGTTA
Organism: Lachnospiraceae bacterium; assembly: GCA_963590445.1. Lineage (GTDB taxonomy): Bacteria > Bacteroidota > Bacteroidia > Bacteroidales > Bacteroidaceae > Prevotella. Next base: position 882 of record CAVAPI010000064.1, read on the forward strand.
CGTTACTTTAACGTGTTTTCAAAGTGAAGTATTGCCTTTCTGGTCACTTCGACGGCCTCTTCCATGCTGCAGTGCAGCCTTCCGCCCGACGCATTGAGGTGGCCGCCGCCGTTAAAGAACGCCTCCGCCACCTTGTTGCACGGAAAATCGTCAACGCTGCGCAGGCTTACCCATATAGTATTGTCGCGTTCTGTGTCTTCACGCAGCGAGATGGACAGCTTGACACCCTTTATTTGCAGCGGCATATTGACCAGTCCCTCTGCGTCACCCTTTATGAAATGGAAGCGGCGCAGGTCCTTGCGCGTCAGAGTGAAGTAAGTTGCGTGACGTTCCTTGTCCACTACGAGCCGGTCATACAGCACATAGCCGGTCAAGCGCATGCGGTTTTCGCTGTAATTGTTATATACATTGCGGTAAATCTTGTCCTTGTCGATGCCTTTGGTCAGCAGCATGCTTATGACAAAGAATATCTCCGCGCGCGTACTATTATAGGTAAAGCCTCCTGTGTCGGTCATCATTCCGCAGTAGATGGACACTGCAAATTTGCGGTCGAGCCGTTCAAAGCCACCCGACTGCCACACTATGCCGAATATCAGTTCGCACGTGGAGCTGTAGTCGGGGCGTGATATGAGCAAAGAGCACTCCATGTCGGGGTCCGGGTGGTGGTCTATCATCACCTTGTCGGCCTTTGACGCCAAGATACTGCCGGCCATGGCGTCGGTACGGCTGGGTGTGTTGAAGTCAAGGCAGAACAACAGCCCACATTCGCGCAGCATTTCGTCGGCCTTTTCCCTGTGCTTGTCATAGCGGACGATACGGTTGGAGTCGGGAAGCCATTGCAGGAAGTCGGGATATTGGTCGGGCACGATCACCACCGGCTCCTTTCCCAGCAGCCGGAGGTACTCCGCCCATCCGAGACACGCCCCCACAGCGTCGCCGTCGGGGTTGACATGGCAGCAAACCACTATCTTTTCGTTGTCGGCGATGAGCGTTTTCAGCCTTTCAAGCTCCGCGCCTGTCAGTATATCTTTCAGCATAACGGGCACAAAGGTAGCACTATTTGGCCAAACGGCAAAGGACAAGCGGTGTGTATGTGTAGTTTGCTGCGCATAAGGAAAACGCCACAGTCCTCTCGTGGGGACTGCGGCGCATATACGGACGCAAAGGTAATAAATCATCCCGTGATTTTCAAAGACTTACTGTTAAAATACGGTCATGCAAACCGCCGCAAACGTTAATGTTCCCTAATGATAGGAACGAGGCATGCTCGTAGTAGGAACGAGACCTGCTCGAAGTAGGAACGAGGCATGCTCGTAGTAGGAACGAGAAGTGCCCGTAGTATGAATGAGAAATTAGGAATCAAGAATGGCTGCGTCCATAGCTTAGGAGGTACGTCGCCCTCGGCGTACCATTCGTGCGCAGACGAAGCGCATGGGGGGCAAACTTGGTAGGCACCGACGTACCATTCGTGGGCAGACGAAGCGCATGGGAGCAAACTTGGTAGCCCGGCGTACCATTCAAGGGAGAATTTCGGAAAAAGCCTACTACACATATTCCAAGCACAGGACACTTAAAGCATGCGCTTTATTTGGTACGTCGGGGGCGACGTACCTCCTATAAAATGGTATTTCTCTGAACGAACAAAGGGAAAGGGGACAAATGAAGGACAATTGGTAAAACTATGGAGTATTGGCAAAGCCTGTATCAGCCTTTTCAAAAGATGTATATGATCTTCCGGAAAAACCATATGGATCTTTGCCGAAAATGTATATGATTTTTGGAGAAAATGTATGCAATCTTTTTGAGCGGAAATATCGGTTGCTAAATTGTTTGTGCACTATTCTCCCGAAAAAGTTACTTTCAGATGCATTCAGACGACATTCATACGACATTGCCATCCTATGGGAAAATACCTGATGTTTTCTGCGTTTTTAAGGGACGAATGCATTATCTTTGCATAAGACAAGCTGCACTCGGGAGACCGAAAACGAGTTTTCTTTCCGCTCGTTTGCATTATCTTTGCATAAGACAAGCTGCACTCGGGAAACCGAAAACGAGTTTTGTTGCGATGAAAGGCCGGTGTTGGAATGCCTTGAGGGCTTCCGCACAATGCCCGCAGGAGAGAAAATGAAGATTGACTCACCACTTTATATACATTATATGAATAGACGACTACTCCAATTCGGGCTGTTCGCCCTGCTTGCAATCCAGGTTTTGGCAGACAGGATACCTGAAGACGCTGCCCGCGGCATCGCTTCAAAGTTCATAACAGGCGACAGCCGGATGCGGAAAGCCCAAGCTGCCGGTACGGCATTGAGCCTTGCCGCCGCCACAAGGGGCTACTATGCCTACAATATCGGCACTGACGGGGGCTTTGTCCTTGTGGCGGCCGACGACAACGTGGCAAGTACGGTGCTAGGATACTCGGATTGCGGGGGCTTTGACACCGGCAGACTGCCCGAAAACGTGCGGTGGTGGCTCGGCGAATACGACCGTCAGGTGGAGCTGGTGTCCAAGTTGCCCAAGCAAAACGGAGGGCTCAGGCTTGCCGTCAGCGACAGTGCTTCCGCCCGGGACTTCGCTCCGATAGAGCCTCTCATAACGGCCAAGTGGAACCAGACGGCTCCCTACAACAACATGTGCCCCGAACTGAACGGGGAACGCAGCGTTACAGGATGCATGGCCACCGCCCTTGCGCAGATAATGCGCCATCACCGCTGGCCTGAACAGGGCAACAGCACAATCTCATACCGCTGGGAAGCCGGCGACACCACACTGGTCAGAGACTTCAGCGGCAACGTTTACAACTACGACGCAATGACCGACACCTACGATGAAAGCAGTTCGCAGGAGTCAAAGGATGCCGTCGCGCTGCTTATGGCCGACGTGGGCTATGCCCTGAAGATGCAGTACTCACCGGTATCAAGCGGTTCGAACAACTATATTGGGGTGCCGGGACTGGCCAACAACATGTGTTACGCCAACGGAGCGTCGTACCACCAGCGCCGCTATTACAGTAAGGACGAGTGGAACGGGATGGTTTACAACGAATTGGCCGCATCCAGACCGGTTTACTTCAGCGGTTACAACAGAAGTAGCGGCCACGCCTTCGTGTGTGACGGCTACAGCGGTGACGGATACTTCCACTTCAACTGGGGATGGGGCGGCTATTGTGACGGCAACTTCCTCCTTACAGTGCTTGACCCGGGCAGTCAGCAGGGGGCGGGCGGCAGTTCCGACGGCTATGCCCTGGATCAAGAGGTGATTGTCGGTATGCAGCGAGACGCAAAGGAGGCAGTTCCGAACATAGTCTTTGACAGTCCGATAAGCATAACGCCCCAAAAGACTCTGCGGACAGGCTCCGCAACAATCACGAGTGCGGCCAACAGCTTCGGTTCATTGGGCTTCAACCCCACCAACGCGACTTTGGGCGTCAAGGTAGTGGGCAGTGACAGCGGTGCAGTCTATATTCCTTCCTCCACCACCCTATCGCTGAATTATTACGAAAGCTCGCCTGACAGTGTGTTCACCATCGGTTTGACTTCATTTCCCAAGGAGAACGGAACGTATGGGGTATATCCGGCATACCGGGACGAGGCCTCCGGCAAGTGGCACGACATGAGACACTTGCAGAAAGAAGGCGTGTTTTCGCTTGTAGCCACGGTAAAAGGCGACTCCGTCACGTTCGGTGACATGGCGGACAAGCAGGGTACAATAGGCGCAACCGGCCTGGCCGTTACGTCGGAAGGCAGCATCTTTGAGGGAAAAGACTTCTACTGCGGCGTGAAAATCACCTGCTCTGGCAGCGAATACAGCGGCACTTTGCTCTTGGGACTGGTCAGTAACGACGCCATACATGCCTACAACACATTCTACTGCAACCTCTTTGCCGGCGAAGAACAGGACTTTTCCGTAAGGATAACCGCCCCGACAGCCGGCGAATACGCCCTCTATGCAATACAGGAGACTAACGGCGGGTATGAAAGTTTCGGCGACAGCGTGTCCGTAACCGTGACAAAGATGCCCACAGGTACGGTCACTGTAACCTCCTACTCGGCAAGTTCACCTCCCTATGCCGGCAGCAAGTTCGTCATTACCGCCGACGTTGAGTGTGCCGGAGGCGACTATAACGCACCGATAAAGGTCTTATATGCCGATACCAACAGCGGATATGCCCTCGGAACAATGGGACAGACAAAAGTCAACCTGGCCGACGGCGACAAGCAAACGGTTCCGATAGAGTGCACAGCCCCGGACAGTGCGGCACAATACCGTATCGGTATCCTGAGCTATGACAATCAAATAATAAGCTCCATTTACATCTTCACGGTGGAAGAAAGGCCGTTGGACATTCTCTCACTCGCCCGACCGCTGGCAATAGACGGGCAGGACGGCGGCGTTGACCCGGAGCATTTGCAACTGAAAGCGGTGGTGAAATGCAACGGAGAGGGGTACAACAACCAGCTCGCCGCATACATTTTCGAAGATGAAGTGAACGTTGTCGGCAGCCTTTACACCCAGCTGGACATTGCAAAGGGCGACTCCGCGACAGTGACGTTCGCCGGTGCGTGCAGCAACCTGAAGCCCGGAGTCACGTATGAAGCCTATGTATATTACATAGGAGAGGCAGACGGCACATGGTACCCCCTGTGTGACGAGAATGGCGAGACCGGTTCGGTCACGTTTACGGTGCAACAGCCGTCGGGAATAGCCGCAACCAAGGATGCCAAGGCCACGGAACGCATAAGCATATACACCCCTTCGGGCACGCTTCTGGGCAGTCAGACAGGCGAAAAGCCTGACTTGAGCGCCCTTCCGTCCGGCATATATATAATAAAGGAGGGCGGGAAAACCTACAAAAAAGTACATTAAACATGCGGAAAACACGACTGACAATAACCGTATTCGCTGCACTTGCGACACTTGAAGCGGCCGCACAGACGGAAGAATACGAGGACGGAATACCTTCAAGCGCACTCCTTTACGAGGTTTCTGCGCAGGGTTCCGGCACAAAAGGCGACCACACGCCGCTGTGGCTCAACGCCAACAAGTACGGACTAAGCTCTCTCGACACGCGAAACGGTTATGTCAGAGCCGCAGCATGGCATCCTTTGGACAATGATGCGGCGGAAAAGAAGTGGGATCTCGGCTATGGCCTGGACGTGGCAGCCGCCTTTGGCTACACGAGCAAGGCCATTGTGCAGCAGATGTACGCCGAGGGACGGTGGCTGAAAGGCACACTTACCGTCGGCAGCAAGCAGTATGGCATGGAATTAAAGAACAGCGAGCTGAGCAGCGGGTCGCAGACGCTCGGCATAAACGCACGCCCTGTGCCGCAAGTACGCATCGCCCTGCCCGACTATTGGGACGTTCCGCTGACCAAAGGGTGGCTCGGTCTGAAGGGGCACTTGGCCTTTGGCAAGACCACGGACGACAACTGGCAGGCGGATTTTACCGGGAGAAACAGCAAATACACCCGGAATACGCTATACCACAGCAAGGCCGGCTACATAAGAATAGGCAATGTGCACCGCTTCTACCCCGTGTCTTTGGAGCTTGGACTGGAGATGGGCACTCAGTTTGGCGGCACTTCATACAACGTGAGTGCCGAGGGAGGGGAACACAGCGTGGTGGATAACGGCAACGGAGCGAGGGCTTTTTGGGACGCATTCTGGCCCGGAGGGTCGGATGCGACCGAGAATGCCTACAAGAACATTGCCGGCAACCAGCTCGGAAGCTGGCTTTTCAGGCTCAACTTCGACTATGACTCATGGTATCTCGGCCTGTACGGCGACCATTTCTTTGAAGATCAGTCTGCCATGTTCCTGCTTGACTATGACGGATACGGCCATGGAGAGGAGTGGAACGCCAAGAAAGACAGGAAATACCTGATGTACAGTCTGAAAGACATGCTGCTTGGAGCGGAGCTGAAGCTGAAATACAACCGTTTGGTCGATGACATAGTGTTTGAATACATCTACACCAAGTACCAGAGCGGCCCGATTTACCACGACCACACCAGCAATATCTCCGACCATATCGGCGGTATGGACAACTATTACAACCACTATATATTCACAGGGTGGCAACATTGGGGCCAGGTGATGGGCAATCCGCTCTACCTCTCGCCCATTTACAACGACGACGGGTACATCAAGGTGAAGGACAACCGCTTCTATGCCTTCCATCTCGGCCTGAGCGGCAGCCCGACCGAGCAGCTCCGCTACCGTATGCTGGCAAGCTGGCAAAAGGGATTCGGCAGTTACGAAGTGCCATACGACAACCCGAAGGAGAGTTTCAGTATGATGGCGGAAGCCGTCTATACGTTTCCCGACCACGGCAAGGCCAAGGGATGGCGCATAAAGGCCGCCTACGGCATGGACTTGGGAACCATTCACGGCAACAACTACGGCTTGCAGATAACCATAGCCAAGCAAGGGCTGCTAAATCTGAAAGGGAAAAACAAATGAAAAGGCTCGTTTACATCATGGCACTGGCCGCAATGCTCGGCTCGTGCACACTGGAAACATCGGACAACGGCGACCTTGACGGCCTGTGGCAGCTGTATTCGCTCGACTCACTGGCCACCGGAGCGTCCGCAGACATGCGCGGCAGCCATGTTTTCTGGGCGGTTCAGTGCCAGCTGCTCGAAGCCAGAAGCAGGGAAACCCAGGTGCTTTTCAGGTTCAACAACACCGGTGACTCGCTGTTTCTGTCCGATCCGTACATAAACGACCGGGACTCGTCGGACATAAAGGTGACAGATGCCGCAATACTCGCCCCACTCGGCATAAACAGCCTTGGGGAACACTTCGGCATAAAGGCGCTCGGCAGCGACAAAATGGTGCTCGATGCCCCGACACTGCGCCTGTATTTCAGGAAATACTGACCCTGTCTTGCCGGGCAAGCCAACCTTTTTTAATATGAAAAAGCCTGATTTTTAATACAGCGAAACGCCCTTTTCATTAGGCAAACACACTTTGTACATAACAATCAACCGCACTTTGCAAAGCATTGGCGGCCAGTTGGTTTCAAAAACCGCCGGGTTACATGCCGTAACCCGGCGGTTTTTGCATCGTAAACGGGCGGTTTACGGTCGCAAGTGCGGCATTTACGGCACGCAAGCGGACGGGACACTGTCTGGAGCCGGACGGCATACATCCGCAAGGCGGCTGCATCAATGGCAAAAGAAGCGGAGCGGACACCCAAAAGCGCGGATGCGGAGAATGTCATTCGTTTTTTTTTTGTACTTTTGCAGCCGTCAAAACACCTGAAACGCTATATGCCTGAACAAGCAAACGACAGCAAGGGCAAGCGCACGCGCCGCCCCACCGCTGTAGATACCACTTTTGCCCACCTGCAACCGCAAGCCTTGGATGTGGAAAAGGCCGTGCTGGGCGCAATAATGATAGACAAGGACGCATACGCTGTGGTGTGCGAGATACTCTATCCGGAGAGTTTCTACGAGAAACGCAACCAGTTGATATATTCAGCCATACGCGACTTGAGCGGCGACGAGCACCCTATCGACGTGCTGACCGTCACCGAGCGGCTGGCAAAGAACGGTACGCTCGAAGAAGTGGGCGGCCCTGTGTATATAGCAGAGCTGAGTTCGAGGGTCGCCTCGTCGGCTAACATCGAGTATCACGCCCGTATCATCGCCCAGAAGTTCCTTGCGAGGCAGCTCATATCGTTCGCAAGCGTGGTCGAAACAAAGGCTTTCGACGACACAACCGACATAGACGACCTGATGCAGGAGGCCGAAAGCTCGCTCTTTGAGCTGTCCCAGCGCCACATGAAGAAGGACTATACGCAGATAGACCCCGTGATCAAGAACGCTGTGGAGGTCATCCAGAAGGCTGCGGCCAACAAAGACGGACTGACAGGCGTGCCTTCAGGCTACGACAAGCTGGACGAGATAACCAGCGGATGGCAATCGAGCGACCTTATCATCATCGCCGGACGACCGGCAATGGGCAAGACGTCGTTCGCACTGTCCATGGCAAAGAACATAGCCGCCGACTTCAAGGTGCCAACCGCTTTCTTCTCGCTTGAAATGAGCAACGTGCAGCTTGTGAACCGCCTGATTTCAAACGCCTGTGAGATACAGGGAAGCAAGATACTCAGCGGCCAGCTGCAGCCGGACGAATGGGACAGGCTCGACAAACGCATGGGCAATCTGCTCGGTGCGCCGATGTATATCGACGACACGCCGGGTCTGTCGGTGTTCGAGCTTCGCACAAAAGCGCGGAGGCTCGTCCGGGAGCACGGAGTGAAGATGATAATGATCGACTACCTGCAACTTATGAACGCCAACGGCATGCGTTTCAACAGCCGACAGGAAGAGGTGGCCAAAATATCCACGTCGCTCAAGGGACTGGCCAAGGAGCTGGACATACCTATACTGGCATTGAGCCAGCTGAACCGTGGCGTTGAGGGGCGCGAGGGCATCGAAGGGAAGATTCCGCAGTTGAGTGACCTGCGCGAATCGGGTGCCATAGAGCAGGACGCCGACATGGTTCTGTTCGTGCACCGCCCGGAATACTACCATATATATGATGACGGCAAGGGCAACGACCTGCATGGCAAGGCACAGATAATCATTGCCAAGCACCGCAAGGGTGCCACGGGCATCGTGACCCTGACGTTCAGGGGCGAGTTCACACGGTTTGAGAACCCGGAAAACAAGTCTCTCGGCAGCAGCTCCGCCTCTGCTGAGGGCGAAATCATGGGTTCCCGAATCAACGGCGGCGACTTCAACGCCACAGATATGCCGGACAGCGGTTTCCCGCAGGGCAGTGGTTTCCTTCCGCCGCCCGTTGATGAAGACAGAGCGCCATTCTAAGGAGCGTCAAGGGCACAATACATTGCGGGAAAACGTTTCCAACGGCATACAGACAAGCCTTTCACAGCATGAAAGAGGGGAAGTTATCCACAAAAAAGACTACCAAGACAAGACGTTTCCGCCTCACTTTGGCGGTGACGGTCGCGGCTGCACTGTGCCAAGTTGCAGCCTTGGCCGGCACAACCCTTGGCGACAGGCCGGAAAAGACGAAGAACGGGGAGCGCAAAAGCTACATTTTCAGATACTTTCTCAAGGACAAACAGGGCACAACGTACAGCCTTTCACAGCCTCTGGCGTTCCTTTCGCGCAAGGCAGTGGAGCGCCGCAGAAGACAGGGTCTGCCCTTAGACTCCACAGACCTGCCGGTGAGCGCCGCCTACACGCGCCTTTTCAATGTGAAAGGGGCAAGGCTGGTAGGCGCAAGCCGGTGGAACAACGCCATAATCGTGAGGGTCAGCGACACCGTTGTGGCCAACACGCTCGCCAAGCAGGCCTGTGTGAGGGCGTACAAGCTGGTGTGGCAGTCGCCGGACTCCGTATTTCCAGTGGAAATGCGCAAGAAATATCACGAGACATACAACCGTTGGGACTCCGTAGCCGCCTCTTTTCATGCAGCATCAAGGGAGCAGATTGCCGCAATCAACGGACTTGCGCTCCACAACAAGGGCTTTACCGGCAAGGGAATGACCATTGCCGTGCTCGACGGCGGCTTTATGAACGCCGACAAGATACCGGCCTTTGCCCGCACAAGGCTGCTTGGCACGCGCGACTTCGTCAATCCTTTGTCAAAAGACCTCTGTCAGGAAACGGATCACGGCACTAAAGTACTCTCAACAATGGCAGCCTATGCTCCCAACGTGTATGTCGGCTGCGCTCCTGAGGCTTCTTACTGGCTGTTAAGGTGCGAAGACAGGCAGACAGAGCAGCCCGTGGAGGAAGACTATTGGGCAATGGCGGCCGAATATGCCGACTCTGTTGGCGCAGACCTGATAAACAGCAGTCTCGGATACTACCATTTCGACAACAAAGCCGACGACTACCACTACCGGGACATGGACGGGCGCACCGCATACATATCGCATACGGCATCAATGTTGGCCGCCAAGGGCATCATACTGGTCAACAGCGCGGGCAACAGCGGCATGGGTCCGTGGAAGAAGATAACGTTTCCTGCCGATGCGGACGGCATTCTCACCGTGGGAGCGGTCACCCCGACAATGTCAAACGCACCGTTCAGCGGCGTGGGACCGACCCAAGACGGACGGATAAAGCCCGACGTGATGGCGCCGGGAAGCCCCACGAGCCTCATATCCGGCCGGGGTACGGTGGTTCAGGACATGGGTACTTCGTTCGCAACGCCGCTCATTTGCGGCATGACCGCCTGCCTCTGGCAGGCTCTGCCGGGGCTTACGGCCAAGGAAATAATGCAGACAGTCAGGCTAAGCGCCGACAACAGCGACCACCCGGACAACATTTTCGGATACGGAGTGCCCGACTTCGGCAAGGCATTCGACATGGGCAAGGCACTGCAACGGGACAGAAACAACGGGAAGAAGGTATGGACAACGACCGCCGACTGACGCTCTACGAGCTGAACAACCTCGTCAGACGGAGCCTGGACACGCTCATGCCCGACGAATACTGGGTGGAAGCCGAGCTGTCGGAGCTGCGTCTGTCACCGCAAGGCCACTGCTATATGGAGCTGGTGCAGAAGGATGCTGTGGGCAACACGCCCGTTGCCCGCGCCCAGGCCAAGTGCTGGCGGCAGACATGGGGCGTTGTGGACAGGCAATTCCGGCAGGCTGCAGGCCAAAGGCTGGCGGTCGGCATGAAGGTACTGCTCGAAGTGAGGGCGAATTTCCACGAGGCGTTCGGCTTTTCGTGGATAGTTGGAGGCATAGACCCCTACTTCACTCTCGGCGACATGGCGCGCCGCCGTCAGGAAATACTTGCCACGCTGAAGGCGGAGGGCATCATAGACCTCAACAAGGAGCTTCCCCTGCCCCTGTTCGCACAGGACATTGCCGTAATCTCAAGCTCCACGGCGGCCGGATACGGCGACTTCTGCCGCCAACTGGCCGACAACGAGTACGGATTCAGCTTCCGCACCCGGCTGTTTGCCGCTTCCATGCAGGGAGAGCAGGTGGAAACGAGCGTTATAGCGGCTCTTGACCGCATCTATGCGGAGGTTGACCGCTACGACTGCGTGGTTATCATACGCGGAGGGGGCGCAACGAGCGACCTGTCAGGCTTCGACACACTCGCACTGGCCGAGAATGTGGCCAATTTCCCGTTGCCTGTCATCACCGGCATAGGCCATGAGCGCGACGAGTCAATCGTTGACTATGTGTCACACACACGGGTAAAGACCCCAACTGCGGCTGCGGCGTTCCTGATAGCCCACCTCAAGGACGTGGCCGACCGGCTGGGCGATGCAGAAAGGCGCATTGCACGCACGGCAACCGCAAGGAAAGAGGTGGAAAAGGAAAGGCTCAACCGGCTGCAGGACCGCCTTCCCTCACTTTTCGCAGCAGTCAAGGGACGGCAGGAGGCACGGCTGGCCACCATGACAGGCCGCTTGGCCACGGCATCCACCCGTCGCATGGAAACAGAGCGGCGCAAAGTGGAGACAATGGCGGCAAGACTCACACCGCAACCCCTGCGCCGGCTGACGGCAGAACGCCATCGGCTGGAGCTGCTCGCCCAGCGCGCCACCGCACTCGACCCGCAAAGGCTGCTCAAACGCGGCTACAGCATCACCACATTGCAGGGTAAGGCGGTGCGCAGCGCCGGTATGCTGAAGCAGGGCGACAAGATAGAGACAAGATTCGGGCAGGGCAAAGTCACATCAACCGTGGATTAGCCCCCGAAACGGAAAGGACACAGCCGCAACCGTCCCGGACTATGAGGACGGAGGCATACATTGACAAACAGAAAACCCCAAAGCACATGAAAAAGAGCATGAAATACGAGGAGGCCGTGCGCGAGATAGAGCGCATAGTCGCCCAGATGGAAAACGACGAGCTTGACCTTGACTCGCTGGCCGGACAACTTACGAGGGCGCAAGAGCTGCTCAAGCTCTGCCGCGACAAGCTCACGAAGACCGAAAGCGACATCAACGCAGTGCTCAATCCCCAAGACAATCCGGCCAAACAGTAGGTTCAAGACCGCCAAAAAGCCGGCTGAAGACGGAAAACCGCCACGGGCAGCAAGCCCAAGCAGACAGTCCGAAAAGGGAAACCGCCCGTTTACCACCGGCAAACATGGCATTTACGATGGCTAAACACGGCATTTAGCCACCGTAAACGCACCGCTTGCGACAGTCTGCCACGGCACTTATGCATCGCAAATGCCGCGGCTTTCCATGCAACGCCCCCACACCCTGAGGGTGTGTCAAAATGCCCTTATAAATAAAAATCACAAAGCCCTGACTTTCCCAAGCCAGGGCTTTGCTATGTCCAAAAGTTTTTGTACCTTTAGACCATAGAATATGGCAAAGGTA
>CAVAPI010000065.1:0-13188 GCA_963590445.1 Lachnospiraceae bacterium
TCGACTGTGTTTTGTCCTGTCGCCGTCACTTGGGCGAACGAAGACGATGCGGCCAGGAGTGCGGCAGCGACAAGCCATAATCGTATAACCATAAGAATTAATGTGTTGACTGAAACTGATGTTAACCTGCAACTTGGTGCAAAGTTATAACTTTTCCCATAAAGCTCCCTATGGGATGAAATCTTTTGCGCTACCATTCCTATTATTTTATCAAGTGTTTCAGCGTCCCACACCGGCGCAAGAAGTACCGCTCACCACCGAGCCAATGCCTCCCTTAAAGCCGGCATTTTTTGTACGGGCCGCTGACACCCCATGCACTTGCGTGTATATGAAATCAATAGTCGCCCTTTTTGAAGGTGACGGAGTACAGGATTTCACCCCGTTTGCCGGCCGAATAGTAGGTGTATCTGAAGCTGTAGCCGGCATCTTTGTAGGTTTTCACTGACGTAGAGTTCCTGATGCTTTGCAGCAATGCGCCGCGCGGGTCGGATTTCTCCACCGCTTCCCGGCTGTCCGCCGTGCCCGTGAGGGTGTAGAAGTAGCACATGGTGTGCGTGGAGCGTTCAAGCACCACGCTGTCGATGGTGATATTGTCGCCTATCGGGGCGGGACATTTCTTCACGGTGTATTCCTTGGCCTCGCGTGCGGCCCGATCTTCGAGCGATTCCTGGCAGGCGGCGAGGCAAACAGCGGCGGCTATTGCCGCAAAAACGGTCTTCTTCATCAGTATGGTTCCTTTGTTTCGTCGGTCAAAATGCACTTGTCCCACTGGCCGAAGTGCGCCGCAAAGTTACGCAAATTCCGCCAATCGGCGGCACGATGGCGGCATTACTCCCATGCCATGCGGCGGCATCCGGCTGAAAACGGCCATAAAACATGACCGGGAACTGCCACAAAACCGGGCCAAAACGCCGTCGTAACGGAAGAGAGAGCCTCACTCAACAGCTCCGGGAACGGCTTTTCAGGCAATCCGTTCACTCGTTCAGGTCGCGTTTCGCACCGCTCAGGCTCTGGTCAGCCACCGCCTTTTGTCCCTTTTCCATATAGTTTTTTCCTGCGTCTATGGCTATCAGCACCCCGTCACTTACGCCTTTGCCGCTCTTGTGCGGTGCGAAAGCCTCCACTTTGTTGCCGAACTCGCCGATGTATTCCAGCCTTCCGCTGGCGGCATCCATCCACCACACATTCTTCTTAGCGCCGGAAATCTTGCGCAAGTCGAGCTTCATCGGCACGCTGTTGTAGTTGTAAACCATCAGAAAGTCACGCCCTCTGGTGGCGAGAAGCCGGTCGTACCGTTTGCCGGTGCCGCCCACAATGACGCTTTGGTCGGGGATACGGTCGAAATACGGCATGGTGAGCATCAGGTTCTTGAGGTGTTTCATCTGGCTGTAGCCCGGATCTTCGAGCGCCTCATACCAGGTTTTCTCCGCTCCGTTGCGCCCATAGCCTGTGGCAACACCGGGTTTGAGCATCTGCATGATGGCGTTGTGGCCGTAGATGTGGCCGCACGAGCCGGCAAACACGCTCCAATAGGCATAGCGGCGCACGTCGAAAGCCTGCCAGCGTCCCTCGTCCGGGTCGTGCAGACCCTTGGGTATGTCCTCGTAACTCGGCTCTGCATCCAGCACAGGCTTTATGGGTTTGTACGCCCAAGTGGAATCCACATACATCCAGTTGTCCTCTTCGGTACCGTCGGGAATGGGGTAATCCTTGTTGCCCATGCGCTGGCCGTACTTGCGGTGGCCGCTCTGGAAGGCGTGGAAGTCAATCCACGGCGCCCCACTCCACCATTTGGCCGACGTATAGCGTCCGCGAGGGTGATAGGTCATAAGGTGGTTGCGGTCAACGGACTTGATTGCGGTGGCCAAAGCCTCCCATATCTCAGGCCGGATGTCGCCCTGTATGTCGCCACCCATCACCCAGATGATGTTGGGCGAGCGTTTGTAGCGACCGGCAAGGAACTCTCCGTAGGCTTTCGCCTGTGTTTCGTTGATGTTGCCGGCCTTTATCTGCGACCCCCATATAGCCACCATACCTATATATATGCCGTTTGCCTCGGCTGTCCTGACGATATAGTCCATGTGGTCCCAGTAGCTGTACACTCCCGACGGGTCGGCTTTGGTCATGTTCCAGCCGTCTGTCAGGCTCGGCTGCCCGTATATATTATATGAAGGCGTGCCGTTCATCACCTGAACGAGCACGGTGTTGAATCCTGCCTCACGGCATTTTTGCAGATAGTAGGGCACTTCGTCGCGGTTGAGACGCTCCGGCAGAAGCCATCCCGTGTCTCCAAGGAGGAAAAAAGGCCGTCCGTTGCTGAATTGCAGGAAGCGTTGGTTGGAAGAAACGCACAACTTGCCGTTTGCCCAAGGCTTTTCGCGGGTTGCGGCAGGGGCAGTGGCGACAATGCAGCAAGCCAACGCCAGTGTCATCAAGGTATGTTTCATGCTTTTACCATTGTTCTTTTGGTTAGTGTTCCCAAGTGTTTGCTCCACAAAAATACTGCTTTTCCGCCAATATCCCCAACGGTTTTCGCAAAAACAGGGGCAACCCGCATGAGGTCAACGCCGCCCATACAGGTACAGTCCGCACGGTCACATCCCGCAAATGTCATGTTTAGCAGTAGTAAATGCACCATTTACGACTCGTAAACACGGCCTTTACGCGCCGTAAACCGCCGGGTTACGGCGCGCAAAGGCACAAGTGAGCAAGAATACGCACCTGCTGTGCTGCAAATAACCGCCGCACAGCCCTTGCAATATGGCGGAAAAGAGGTAATTTTGCGCTTGCCTACAACACCAAGACAGGATGAAGACCATCGGCAACAAGGCGACTAACGCCATTCTTGCGGCTGCGGCCGTGGCTCTGACCGTGCTTTGTTTCGCAAGCATAGCCGCCCCCCTGCGGTTCGACAGGGCCAAAGCCGAGCGCGAAAAGGCCGTCAAGCAACGGCTGATGCTCATTCGCGCCGCTGAGGAACGCTGGTTGAAGGCAGAAGGGTGCTACTGCGCGTCGCTCGACACGCTCGTTGCCCGCGGCTACATGGCCGACTCGCTGCGCTACATACCCTACAGCGGCGGACAGGTGTTTGAGTTGCAGACATCGGTGGCGGTGTCGCCCGCAGGAAAGGCACAGCCCACGATGGTGTGCGGCGCAAGATACGAGACTTATCTCGACGGCCTCGACGACAATTCCATTGCCGAAGCCACCGCCAGTGCCACAGCAACGGGCGCATACCCCGGACTCTGCATCGGCAGCCTCGCCGTTCCCGACGGCAATGCGCCCAACTGGAGGTGAGACGGCACGGACTTTACGGCACGGAACGCTCAGGTTTCCACACAAAACCAGACAGGCACAACAGGAAAACATAACGACAAGGACATGAAATACGCAATCATAGGGTCAGGAGCCATAGGCATTTACTACGGCGGACTGCTGGCAAAGGCCGGCAAAGAGGTGCACTTCCTGCTGCACAGCGACTACGAACACGTCAAAAAGCACGGCCTTAGGGTCGATTCGTGCGACGGTTCCTACAGCCTGCCCAAGGTTAACGCCCACAAGACCACCGGGACGATGCCCGTGTGCGACGTGGTTATCGTGGCTCTGAAGACCACTGCCAACGACCAGCTGCCGCAGATGCTGCGCCCGATAACGACAGACAGCACTATCGTATTGCTCATCCAGAACGGCATAGGGGTGGAAGCCGACCTGCAGACGGCCATGCCCGACGTGCAGATAGCCGCCGGAGTGGCCTATATATGCACGCTCAAGCCGGAACCGGGGCGCATTGACCACATGGGACTCGGCCGCCTGAGCGTGGCAAGCTACTCGTGCCGCGGCACAGACCGCCTCACCGCAATGGTCAGCGAGATGGTTTCGGTGGGCTTGAGGGTGAAGCTGGCGCCGTCATACGACAACATGAGGTGGCAGAAAGCGGTGTGGAACATGACGTTCAACGGCATGACGGTGGCCTGCAACGCCCCCTCTGCGCCCAGCCTCCTGCAAGACGGCGCTACCAAACGCACCATCCGTGCCATGATGAGCGAGATTATAGCGGCGGCAAACGCCTGCGGCGCAAGCGGCGTCAACGAGGACTACGCCGACCAGATGATGGAGATGACGGCCAAGATGCCGCCGTTCGCATCGAGCATGAAGTTCGACTACGACCACCACAAGCCCATGGAACTGCACTATCTCTACGAGAAGCCGATAGAAGAAGCCCACCGCCACGGCTGCCGAATGCCGCTTATCGAAGGGCTTGCCGCAAAGTTGGCGGAGATGAACAAGGGGCTTTAGACATTCAGGTCGGGCAAACGAAACAGCAAAAGGCCTACTGCCGGCAGGCAAAGCGTTTCCCGCCCGTCCATTATCGGCCGGAGCGTTTGTCCAAGTAGTCGCTTAGCCAGACGGAATAGAACGACGAACCGTAGCCAAACCAATAGCCCAAGGCCCCTTTCACGTTGCCTTGCAGGTTGTTTGTCACCGGGAAAAGAGGATTGCGCGACAGGACTGTCATGTCCTCAAAGCCCCTCCAGAAGCGGAAAGCGACGCTGTCGATGGCCGAGAACTTGACCAACACGGTGACACCGGACGGGAAAAAGGGCGTGAAGTCCTTTTTCAGATTTGTGCGCCCGCGGCTTATGGTCACTTTACCGTCTTCTCCAATCATCCCAACGTCATACAAACCGAGGTAAGACGACCCGTATTCGCCGTCCAGACCGACCACTCGGGTGAACAACTTGCACTTGCCGCGGTTGCGTGTGTAGCCGTAAAGCTGGCAAAGCGTGTCGTTTCCGGCCACGCGCACCACCGAAAACGAGTCGAGAAATGCCGGTTCGGGTATGGTGGTGACGGCCTCTGCGTGCTGCCCGTCAGAGGTTTCAACAGTCAAAGTGTAGGTCTTGCCCGCCTCACCGCGCATCTCTCCGGTCGTATATATGTATGGCGGGAAGCGGTTTCTGTCGTGTCTGCCGGTAAGAACCACCGTCCTTTCACCGTCGCACACCGCCACTCGCGCCCACCGTTCGATGTATTTGTCGAGCGAATCGACACTCATACCGTCGGTGTTGAGAGCCATTGTGCGCGTAATCCTGACCTCCGGGAAGCGTCCGCTGTCTATCCAGCCCTCGACAACAAAGCCTTCGGCACCCGTGGTTTCCTCGTATGTGGAGCACGAAAGGCACGCAACGGCGGCAGAAAGCAATGAAACAAGTGTTTTGAAACGAAACGTAAACATGTATGGCATAATGGTTTTCACAGTAAAAACGGTCAGAAACTGTAATAATAGTTGACCGACGGCAACAGCGGAGCCACGAACGACATTGAGCCATAGGCCAGCTTGCGCTCTTTGCGCGTGACTTTCAGACGGTAAAGCAGGGTGTTTTCGTGCATCGTCACGTTGTATAGCGAGAAGTTGATGCCGCTCCTGCGTCCCTTTCCCGACCGGAAAGCATAGTTGGCTGACAGATCCAGACGCATATACATGGGCAGACGGGCGGCATTATGCGCGCCGTAGTCGGCCATGACATGATTGCTGAGCAGGTAGAAACGCTCCACTTTGGTGTATGGAGTGCCGGAAGCGGCCACGAAAGTGGAGCCTATGCTCCAACGGCGTCCGAGCTTGAAGGTGGCCACAGCGTTGAGTTCGTGCGGCCGTTCGTGTATCGCAGGATAGCGGTCGGGCAGTTCCGTGCCCGGATAGCGGCGCATGGCTCTGCCAAACGAGTAGCTTATCCATCCCGTAAGCCTCCCCTTGCGCCTCTCCAGCATAAGGTTCAGCCCATAGTTGTAGCCGTTCCCGTGCAGCAACGCGCCTTCAAGCGAGTAGGAGGAATACACGAAATCGAACACATTGCCACTGTATTCCACTTGATGGAACAGCCTTTTGTAGTACAGTTCGCACGAGATGCGCCATGCCCTGCCGCGTGTCAAGGTCTCGAAGGCGGCAGAAACGTTGTACGAATACTGCGGTCGCTGGCTGCCGCCCGACGAGAGCCAGAACTCGGTGGGCATCCCCATGTTTGAAAAGCCCGTCTGTATGAGGTACTGGTGCTTCGTTCCTGCATTGAAAGAAAGGCTTGCCAACGGCGAAATGTGCCAGTCAAGCGTTGCTCCGGGGTCGGCTCTGAAGTGTTTTTCGCTGCCATACACATAGGCAGAGACACGTGTTCCGCACGTCAAATCGACTCTTTTCGACAGGCAAAACCGCCACGAGGCATACAGCGAAGCCTCTATTGTACGTTGCCGAGCCACCGTTTCGCCGCCGGCAAACGCGCCTTCCGCCTCAGAACTTTGCGGTTGCAGGGAATGATGCGCCAGCTCTATGCCTGCATCAAGCCGCCCGAACGACAGCGAAGCCTTGTAACCGAGGTCACTGACACCCGACTTAAGCCTGACAGATGCGTCGGTCTGCTCCAGGCTGAAGCGGTTTCCATAGCCTGTAAAGTACACACTCTGGCTGAGACTGCCTCCTCTGAAAAGATGTTTCCAGTGGATTGACGCCATCAAGTTGCCCCACCGCAGACGCGAGTCAAGCAGATAGTCACCGGCTTCCAGCCCCAGATTGTCGTGGCCGATATAGGTTTCAAGGCGCAAAGCGTTGCTTTCGTCAGGGCAAAAGAGCAAGCTGAGATTGTAATCGCCAAAGGAATAGCGCAACTTGTCGCCATCCATGTCCAGCCAACGGCCGTAAAGCAGGTTGAGATAAGCCTCGCGGGCCGACACAACAAGTGACGCCCGACGGCCGAGCGGCAGCCTTAGCGTGCCTTGCGACGACATCGGACCCACGGAGACGTCGCCTCCAATGCGCCTTACGAGGCTGTCGGAGGTGTGCATATCCACCATTCCGCCAAGCCGGTTGGGCGTTGTTGGTGACACAAGCGACTTTTGCAAGGTCAAATTGGAGAAGTGTGTTGCGTTGAAAACGGAGAAAAAGCCAAGCATGTGCGCCACATTGTAGAGCGGAACGTTGTCTATAGCAACCATATTGTGCGAGTTTTCGCATCCCTGGATGTGCAGTCCTGCATCATACTCGGAATTTGTCTGCACGCCGGGCAGCAGTTGGGCGTAGTGCATCGGGTCGGCGTTGCCGAGAATACGCGGCATCAGCTCCATCATATCCATGCCCAGCACACTGGCGCCGCCAACCTTGCCGATATAAGAGCGCACGCGCTGGCCCTGCACATTGACGCTGCGCAAGACATGAGTGAGCGTGTCGCCCTCAGGGAACGACACGCTCTTTGCGGCCAAACTGCCGCTTTGTATGAAGGCAAGCATGGACACAAGCCATGCCACAAGCCTCACCACTCTTTCCAAAAGCCCTTAGTTGTCAAACATCCGGACGAAATCGTCAATGAGATTCTCCACCTTATTGATCACAGTGCTAAAGGTGTTCTCGTCGAAATACTCGTCAAACGAATATGAACTGCCGTCGCCAAACACAAGAACAGGCTCGGCATCCCATGAAGAGTAGGCGCCATAATAGCGCTCCTCAAACGGTTGCAGGCGCAAGAACGCCGCATACTTGCCGCTATTGTCAAGATAGAGCTTCACATCTATAAGGCTGTTGGCTTGGTTTATGTACTTTTTGTACTCTTTTTCGTCCCAATCGTTGTCACCGGCATTGTCAAGACAACGCTTCAAGGTCTGTCCGTCGGTCAAATTCCCGACAACACGCGCCTTTCCGCCAAGCACTTTCACCTCGAAACTGCCCGTCTTGAGCACCGGATCATCCACATCCGAGAGGTCGCCGGTGGCCTTTGCAGTAAGGCTTACCAGCTCTTCGCCTCCCTTTGTCACAACGAATGACGGCACAGAAGCAGACTTGCCCTTGCTATAGACAGCCTTCTGAAGCACGAACTTATAGTCGTTGACGGTCGTGGTCATGGTCACTTCCGCACCGTCACGGGCAATGTCCACATCGCCAGACCCAACGCTCAGCGTGGTATGTATGTCGGCAGAGGCTACGGTAGCGCCGCCTTGCGTGAGTGTCACCTTGATATTCTCGGGAATACTGTAGCTGTATTTATCCTTGGACACTAAATACTTGGCATAACGATACCCGTTCCATCCATAATAGTAATGCTCATCGTCAAAAGACTCATGGTGTACCGTGGTCTCTTTGCCGCTATGTTCCAGCTTCAACACACAGTTCTTGCCGGCATTGTCCTTGAACTTGAACTGCAAGTAACCGACTTTTTCGTCGGACTTCGTCCACTTGTCGTCCTTAAGTTCAAAAGAACCGGTAAAATTGGAGGCCACATACAGATAGCTGTACAGCGAGTCGCCCTTGACATCAAGCAGACATGCATCCATGCAAGCGTCTGCCCAGTCACTTATAGCGCTGTCGTCCGCACCCTCAATGCCTTTCGCCATGTCTTTTATGTTGCTGAACTGGTCGGCATCAACCTTGCCCACAAGCTCGCGGGCAACCTTCTCCAACTTCACCTTTTGCTCGTTCGGAGTGAGAGTCTCGGCCTCTGTGCCACCCCCACTTCCGCCGTCACCGGCGCCACTCTCATTGTCGTCACCGCACGAAACGGCAGCTGCAGACACCATTGCCGCGAACAACAGCATGGCAAGATACTTGATTTTCTTCATTTCCTTTATGTTTTTGTCTATAAATATGTTTGTTCTGATTTTCCATACGGCAGTTTCATGCCAACAACCATGCATATGGAGGGCGGAAAAACCGTCGATAAAGACATCATTTGCCTACAAAGATACAAAAAATCGTTTATAAAACTGATATTTTACAAATAATTCTTGAAGCGTGGAAAGCACAGAGACCAACCGCCAAAAGCCACTACCCCGGCATAACCTGCCGGGTTACGGGGCATAAACAGGCCGTTTACGATGCAAAAACAGGCGGTTTACGATGCAAAAACAGGCGGATGGACGTTGGAAACAGCACACCCGGATACAGCATTTCCACGATGCGCCACTGTTTTTCGACAGCGACGGGCGCTCAATGCCGTCGAATGACAGCGCATTATAGTCACGCATCTGGACGTGGTTGCCCGAATCGTCGAACGTCTCTTGGTGCTCCCGGCCGTGGGAGGGACAGACATACAGGCGGTTGTCGGACACGTGAGCCAAAGGGTCGGCCATATAGCCATGCGGAAAAAGGCAACGCGGGTTTATAAGGGAACGGCATTGGGGGTTAACGTGCATACAGGCTGATGATTTTCTGCACCACAGGCTTCTCTCTGTACTGCCTGTCAAACAGCAGTGGATAGTTTGTGCGCCCGTGGACAGGCCAGTTGTTGAGCCACGACTGTCCGTCGCTGACACCCCAGAAGTTGATTCGCGATATGTCAGAGCTGTGGCGGCGGTAAATCCCGAACAGTTGCATCCACCGGTCTTCCATCCTTTGGGCTATCGAGTCAGGCAACCCGTTGCTGTATGGGTCGTACTGTCTGCGGTACTCAAAGTTCTGCTCAACGGCAGCGCCCTGGTGTTCTTTGGGATTGGGCAGCACGTTCATGTCCAACTCGCTAATCATTACTTTAACACCGCACCGGGCAAAGGCTTCAAGGCTCCGTTCGTATTCCGCAAGGTCGGGATATGCCAACCCCAGATGGCTCTGCATGCCGACGCCGTCGATGCGTATACCCTTGGCTTTCAGCTTCTTTACGAGCCGGCACACGGCCTCGCGCTTGTTGGGACTGTCCATACCGTAGTCGTTGTAGTAGAGTTCTGCGTCGGGGTCTGCCTCATTGGCGGCGCGGAAAGCAATCTCTATGAAGTCTTCACCTATTATATTATATAGCGGTGAGCGGCGGAATGAGCCGTCATACTCGATGGCTTCGTTCACTACATCCCAACCGTGTATGCGTCCTTTGTAGCGGCCTACCACAGTGCTGATGTGCTTTTTCATGCGCTTTATCAGCACTTCGCGTGTCAAGGGGGGTGCCGTTACGCTGATCTCTGAAGAACCATTTGGGAGCCTGTGAGTGCCACACGAGACAGTGTCCGACGGGTGTCAGGCCGTTACTGGCGCAGTAGTCCATGAAAATGTCGGCCAACCGGAAGTCAAACGAGTCCTCTACGGGCTGGAGACATTCGCCTTTCATCACGTTTTCCGCCACGGCACAGTTGAAATGCCGCCTTACGATGGATGTAGCCGCCGTGTCCTGTCCGTCAGACTGCCACTGGTTTATGGCTGCGCCCACCAGAGTTCCGCCCTTACCCAAAGCGTCGCGCAGTCCCTGTGCACTCACTGGCAGCGCAACTGCGCAAGCGGCCATTGCCAGGAGTATGTTTCTCTTTATTGATCGTTTCATTTTTATTGATTATGGCTTGTGGCATAAAGGCCGATACAGACTCCTATAAACCCTCCGCTCCGATTGGTACTTAGATTGGCTGCGTCCACACCACGGGCAAGCACCTTCCATTGGCCGGCTGTCCCGTCGGCATAAAGGAAGTCGTAGTAGCGTCCGCGCCCCTCTACCTTCAGCCGCAAGGAAGTGGAGGCTACGGGAGCGGAAGCGATAACGGTTACGGCAGTGACAATGTTGCCGTCAGGACGGACAACCTTGCCTCCGGCGCGGGTCAGGACAACGGCTTCATGGCCGTTCTGTATGGTTTTGCCGAACGTAAAGTTGTGGTCTTCGTTCTGAAGCAGTGCCAGTCCGGCCAGTTGGTTCTCGCTCGCTGGAGTGAAACTCACCGATGTTTCGGCCGTAAAGCACTCATGCTGCTGACGGGTGAATAGGGCTGTGAGGTTCTTGCGCTCGTAGATGTTTGTCGGAGCGGGATGGATTGTGAGTCCGTTTCCGTCGAGAGTGTAGGCCGAAGGCTGCGGGTCGCGGAGCTGGAGCCAACGATAGTGGAGCCTGTCACCATCAAAACGGTCGGTATAGGCGAAGTTTCCTGTGAGCAGATGGGCGGTTTGCTGTGGTGCAGCATCGTATTTGCCCACGGTCGGGACGGCCTTTCCGGCCTTTAGGATGCTTGGCCAGCCGTCTTTCCATGTGACCGGCAGCAGATAAGTGTCGCGTCCGGTGTTGTAGAGCACGGGGCGGTGTGACGGGCCGGCGGCCTCTTGCGCGTTGAGGGGCAGGTCATAGGGACGGCAACCGAGGAACACTGCCCACCAATCTCCGCCTGGCGTCTGCACGAAGTCGGCATGTCCGGCACTCGAAACGTAGTCCTGGCGCAACTCGTCAAGCCCATCTCTCTGTGTAAGTATGGGGTTGTCGGGACACTCCTCGTAGGGTCCGAAGGGACTCTTGGCACGGAAAACAACCTCGCTGTGCGCCTCTCCAGTGCCTCCCTCGGCACATATCAGGTAATAGAACTTGCCCACACGCAGCAGATGGGGTCCTTCTATCCAGATGGGACGCTCGCTTACGTGGGTTCCGCCGCGCACTATCTGCCTGTAATCGCCCTTGACACTGTCGCCCTTAACGTCAAATTCAAGCAGCCGGATGGCGCGTTGCCCTTCATAATCGGCCCCTCCGTCAACCGGAGCGTTGTGCACTATGTAGCCCCGTCCGTCCCTGTCGAAGAAGAAGGAAGGGTCTATACCGTCAACCTGCGGCAGGTATATAGGCTCGCTCCAGCCATTTTCAGGGTCTTTGGTCTTCACGAAAAAGTTGCCCCGGCCCACGTTTGTGGTAATCATGTAGAACGTCTTGTTCATCTCGTTGTAGCTGATGGCAGGGGCAAAGATGCCTCCGCTGACTCCCTGTCCTGCCAGCGGCAACTGTGAAGGGCGGTCGAGCACATGCCCAATCTGCTCCCAGTTCACCATGTCGCGGCTCTTGAAGATTGGCACTCCGGGGAAAAACGAGAACGAGGAGTTCACCAAGTAGTAGGTGTCGCCCTTGCGGCATACAGAAGGGTCTGGGTAAAATCCCGCCAAGATGGGGTTGAGATATTCCCTCTTGGGGTCAAACCGCTTCTGAAAGCGCGCGTCGTTGCCCTCATAGCGGAACTCGCGGAACGTGGCATCCTGCGCCGAAGCGGCCAGAGAGACCATTGCTGCAGTCACAGCGCACGCAACGGCAATCACAACAGGCATTGCGGCAATCACAGTATGCCCTACGGTCAAGGTTAATAGCTTTCGTTTCATATTCATATCGCCTGTCCGCACATTGGCAGGTGTTTGTTTTCACTGCAAAGGTACTGCTTTTCCAACGGAAACACTTTATGAAGTGTTACATATAAGCATGTGTTCAGAATTATTTGATATGGATATGCTCTTTCCTTTTGGCCGCATGCTTGGGTTGAAGAGGGAGTGTAGCGGGCTACATGACCGGTGAAAGCCGGGCATACGCCGAAAATAAAGTGCGGAGACACGTCAAAGTATAATAGGCATCCGCTGCCCCAATAAATATATACGGATAATTTTGAATACCTACTTAGTTTCTCCATTGTTCCATAGTGGTTGATTTGCATAAAAAGGCAACGCATTCTCCCCACTCACTTGTGCGGTCGGGAAGATGCACAACGACCGTTTTCCACGTCCAATCCCCCTACCTTTCCAAGGTAAATCCCATTGCTCTTATATCGGAAACACCCTGTTTTTATATGGCAAACATCCATGTCCGTAAACCTCTGGTGCCCAGCCTGTTTCATAACCCGGCCGTTTACGGTGGCTAAATGGGCGGTTTACGATGGCCAAATGGGCGGTTTACGATGGCCAAATGGGCGGTTTACGATGGCCAACCGGCCTGTTTACAATCCGTAACCCGAAAGTTTGTCGTAGTTTAGTCCCTGCGCCTCCTTCAAAGACAGCCGGAACACAGTCGCTTTGAAGCCTAAACGTTATCCGCATAAAGCCGGATTGACAATAATTTCACTATCTCCTGCATTGTTCTCCGGGACAGAAACCATGGAAAAAGGAGTGCTTTGTCTCCGAAAAACCGTGCCGAGGCGCTTGAAAAGCCCAAGAAACACGGTGGTCATGTATCCGAACACCTCATAGGGAAGACTCAGAAACGGAGCAAGCCTTAGGAGGTACGTCGCCCCCGGCGTACCATTCGTGGGCAGACGAAGCACAAGAGCAAACTTGGCAGCCCCGCATCATTCGTGCTGATAAGGATTGTTTCCTGTCCTTGCTCCGCATATGACTCCCTTCCGCTCTGGGGAGCGATTGGCACGCCGGGGCGACGTACCTCCTGAATACACAAACGCCCCGGGGACATCTGTCCTCGGGGCGCACGCTTCCGTGCCATGACGCAC
>CAVAPI010000066.1:0-13169 GCA_963590445.1 Lachnospiraceae bacterium
TGGTAGAGCACAACACTTTTAATGTTGGGGTCTTGGGTTCGAACCCCAAGCGGATCACGTTTGGAGGGCTTCAACCGAAGCCCTCCTTTCTTTTTCCGCACGACCCAAGCCGCGCAAGAGCCGCTCTCCGCACCCGTTTCCATCACCGCCTCAAACCTGCGGACAGAGTTTTTAACCCCTGCCACATTCGGTTATTCCAGCTATTTTGCTTAAATTTGCAACCTATTGTATATATACAGTCAATGAAAATAACCGATTTGATAAGCGGAAACAAGGCCGGGAGAAGTTTCTCCTTTGAGGTTCTGCCGCCCCTGAAGGGCAACGGGACAGAGAAACTGTTTGCCACGATAGACAAACTCAAGGACTTCAATCCGCTGTTCATCAACATAACCACCCACCACAGCGAGTTTGTATATAAACAGCTGCCCAGCGGACTGCTGGAAAGGCAGAGAGTGCGCCGCCGACCCGGCACCATAGCCATAGCAGCCGCCATACAGCAGAAGTACAACATACCGGTCCAGCCGCACATAATATGCAGCGGCGCGACGGTAGAGGACATCGAGTACGAGCTGCTCGACCTGCAGTTCCTGCAAATAGGCAACCTGCTGCTGCTGCGCGGTGACAAGGCCAAGGAAGACAGCCGCTTCACGCCCACACCGGGCGGACACGCGCACACAACCGACCTGATCAGGCAGGTAAACAGGTTCAACGAGGGATTTTTCGCCAACGGCGAGCCGATAAAAGTGCCGGGAAAAAGGTTCGACTTCGGCGTGGCCTGCTACCCGGAGAAGCACGAAGAGGCCCCCAACCTGGAGATGGACATGAAGTATCTCAAGGAGAAACAGGACCTCGGGGCGCAATATGCCGTGACCCAACTGTTCTACGACAACAGCAAATACTTCGCCTTCGTGGAGAAAGCCCGCGCCATGGGCATAACGATACCCATCATTCCTGGCATAAAACCGTTTGCCAAGCTGAGCCAACTGACCGTGGTGCCCAAGACATTCCACTGCGACATACCCAAGGAGCTGGCTGACGAGGCCGTGAAATGCAAGACCGACGACGAGGCAAAGCGCCTCGGAGTGGAATGGGCGGTGGCCCAATGCAGGGAACTGTACGCCCACGGGGTCGGCAACATACACTTCTACACCGTGTCGGCAGTCGATTCGGTAGTGGAAACCGCGAGGGAACTGCTATGAAATTCGACGAGGCAATAGGGCAGGAAGACGCAAAGGAGAGGCTCCGGCAGATGCTTGACGGAGGGCGCATGCCCCACGCCATACTGCTGTGCGGCCCTTCAGGCTGCGGCAAGATGGCACTGGCACTGGCTTTCGCCTCGTCCCTGCTCTGCCAGAAGCGCGGCAAGGGCGGCGAACCCTGCGGAGTCTGCCCCCAGTGCAAGATGCTTTCCAAGTGGGAACACCCCGACCTGCACTTCACATTCCCCACGATAAAGCTGCCTTCAATGGGCAGTGACCACAAGCCGGTGAGCGACGATTTCATACGGGAGTGGCGCGATATGCTCTCGAAAGGACCGTATTTCAGTATGCAACAGTGGATGGCAAGGATCGGAGCAGAGAACCAGCAGGCCATCATCACGGCCGGTGAGAGCGACGAACTGGCGCGGAAACTCGGCCTGAAGTCAAGCCAGGGCGGCTACAAGGTGTCGGTTGTCTGGCTTCCGGAGCGCATGAACACCGAGTGTGCCAACAAGTTGCTCAAGCTAATCGAGGAACCGCCGGCGCAAACCGTGTTCGTCATGGTGTGCGAAGAGCCGTCCAAACTGCTGGAAACGATACGCTCGCGGACACAACGCATTGACATAAAGCGCATAGACACCGAAAGCATACGCAAAGAACTCGCAGAACGCAGGGGCATAAGCGGCGAGGCGGCAGCAAGAACCGCACGCATTGCCAACGGCAGCTGGCTGAAAGCCATCGAAGCACTCAACGCTGACAACGAGAACAACCAGTTCCTTGAGCTGTTCAAAAGCCTGATGCGTCTGGCCTATATGCGCAACATAAAGGAGCTGAAGCGGTGGAGCGAGACCATGCAGACGCTCGGCCGCGAGAGGCAGAAGCGGTTTCTGGAATACTTCATGCGCCTCATAAGGGAGAATTTCATGTTCAATTTCAACACCCCGGAGCTGAACTACATGACGCAAGACGAGGAGAACTTCGCCAGAAACTTTGCCCGCTTCGTCAACGAGGACAACATTGTCCCCATAAACGAGCTGGCCGGCAAGGCAATACGCGACATCGGACAGAACGCTAACGCCAAGATAGTGTTCTTCGACATGGCACTCCAGATGATAGTACTGCTCATTCCGAAAAACAAGGCATAGGACGGCATCCGGCAGCAAGGCCGTCCGGCGACCGTCTCCCATACATTATTATATATAACACACGACACTCAAAACGAAACAACCGCAATGGACAATAACAACAAGGGCTTTGGAACATACTGTTGCCAAGACAGAGGCCTGTGCAAGCACGCCGTGGGACGGCAGGACCGCCAGCTCAACACCTACGACTGGCTCGCCGACGTGCCAGGAAACCAGTTCAGCACCGACTTGGTTGAGGTGCAATTCAAGCATACACGCAAGGGGTACTACCACAACGTGAACGGACTCGACCTGAAAAAGGGCGACATAGTGGCAGTGGAGGCCAACCCCGGCCACGACATCGGCGTGGTCACGCTCACGGGAAGGCTCGTCAAGATGCAGATAAAGAAGGCTAACCTGAAGTCAGCCGACGAGATACGCCGCATATACCGCATCGCCAGACAGACAGATCTGGACAAATGCCGCGAGGCAAAGGCGCGTGAGCATGCGACAATGATTGAGAGCCGGCAGATAGCAAAGGACTTGGGACTCAAAATGAAGATTGGTGACGTGGAGTATCAGGGCGACGGAAACAAGGCAATCTTCTACTATATTGCCGACGAACGCGTGGATTTCCGCCAGTTAATCAAGGTTCTGGCCGAAACATTCCACGTCCGGATAGAGATGAAGCAGATAGGTGCGCGCCAGGAAGCGGGGCGTATCGGCGGCACAGGGCCGTGTGGAAGGGAGCTATGCTGCGCCACATGGATGAAGAACTTTGTCAGCGTGAGCACCAATGCCGCACGTTTCCAGGACATCTCGCTCAATCCGCAGAAGCTGGCGGGCATGTGCGCCAAGCTGAAGTGCTGTCTGAACTACGAAGTGGACGACTACGTGGAGGCAAGCCGCCGGCTGCCGAGCAAGGAGATAATCCTCCAGACCCAAGACGGCGACTACCACCTGTTCAAGAGCGACATTCTGGCCGGAATGGTGACCTACTCAACCGACAAGAACATAGCCGCCAACCTCGAAACCATAACGGCCAGGAGGGCGAAAGAGGTGATAGAGATGAACCGCAACGGCGAGAAGCCGACCTCACTCCAGGCCGACGGCATGAAGAAAGAGCCGAGCAGGCCGGTCGATCTGCTTGCCGGAGAGAGCATAAGCCGCTTTGACAAGGCCAAGAAGAAGCGGAAATCCAACAACCGCCAGCAGAAAAACGCCCGGCAACAGGGCGGGCGTCAGTCTGACAACGGCCAGTCTCCACAGGGGCAAAAGGACAAAAACACCACGCAAAAGGGCGGAAACGCCGCTCCAAAGGACAAGAATGCAGCACAAAGGCAGCAACCGAAACAGCAGAAGCAGCCCAATGACCGCCGCCCAAAGGAAGGACTGTCCAAGGAAGGCAATGAATAAGGCGCGCCAGACCAGACGCTCCGCCGCTGCAACTGTGCTCCTTGCCGTCCTGGCCGCACTGTTCACGGCAGCGTGCGACCGCAAGACCGTGTACGACCGATACGTCCACACGCCGCAAAACGGCTGGGAAAAGAACGACACCGTCACCTTTGTCATCGACAGCATGGCGCAAAGCGGCGAATACATGGAGGAGATAGGCGTGAGGACAAGCGCCCTCTACCCTTTCCAGTCGCTGGTTCTCGTGGTGCAACAGACCGTCCGTCCTTCGGGAACCGCGCTCGACACGATGGTCAACTGCAAACTTGTGGACAGCAACGGGCAGAGCCAAGGTGTGGGAATAGGCTACCGGCAGTTCCTGTTTCCGCTGAAAACGGTCAGATTGGAGGCCGGCGACACGCTCCACGTGGCCATCCGCCACAACATGAAGCGCGAGATACTGCCCGGAGTGCCGGACATAGGATTCAAAATGACACTGAAATAGCGGCACAGCCGGTGCCCCGGCGGCGGGCAAGCGTTATGCCCCACTCCCGAAACCACACCGGAACAGCGGCAAAAGGCCGCAGGAACGGCGGCGGGAATGACCGCCACACAAACGCAAACCGCCACGGACCGCTGACTCCGGGGCTATAAAAAACGGGCGCATCCTTGCCATTGCGAGGATGCGCCCTTGATGTTTAAGACTGTTATTTCGCTGCGTTGCGCAACATCAATGCCTATGCGGGAAGGCTGATAGCCTCCGACGGGCACACGTCAGCGCACGTTCCGCACTCTGTGCAGGCATCGGGGTTGATTGAATACTTTTCGCCTTCTGAGATTGCTCCGGCGGGACACTCGTCGATACATGTACCGCAAGCGATACAGTCGTCACCAATTACGTAAGCCATAATACTGTTTCGTTTTAATTAATACCAATAAATTAGTATGCAAAAGTAGGCATTATTCCCGTACATACCCAAACTTTATGAGCAAAACTTGCCGGATGCCGTCAATTTATATGCCTTCAAAATAATGCAGCACATACTATAACCGCCGGAAATGCGTTATTTAATAACATGAAAAGGCTGCTTTCAACCCTCGTCATCTGTGCGGCTGCCGCCTCTGTCACGGCACAGGAGCGCATATTACAGAACAAGCCGTACATCGATTTGCGCCCGTTGCACTTCGGTATCCATGTGGGTGTCCACATGCAGGACATGGAGTTTGTCAACGCAGGGCCGCAGGTCGTCACGGCTACCGACGGCACCCAGACCGCGCAAACCATACTGTGCGACGTTGACAACTGGAACCCCGGACTGTCGGTAGGCGTGCTTGCCGAGTGGCGCATCAACACCCACCTTGCCTTACGCTGCGCTCCGGCCATGCACTTCGGCTCGAAACACCTCGTTTTCCGCAACCTTTCGCTCACCGACGACAACGGCAAGCCCAAGGAAGTGACGCAGGACATGAAGAACACCTACATCTCCGTGCCCATAGACCTCAAGTTCAGCTCGCTCCGCCACGGCAACTGCCGCCCGTATGTCATTGCCGGAATAAACCCGATGGTCAACCTGACGGGCAAAGACCAGGACTACGTGCAGCTGAAACGCTACGACACAATGGTGGAAGCGGGTCTCGGATGCGACCTGTACCTGCCCTTTTTCAAGCTGATACCCGAACTCAAGTTCTGCTACAGCCTCACCAACAGCCTCGACACCGGCCACGCCAACTCGCTGCAAGACCCGCTGAAGCGCGCTTACGCCAACTCTGTCACGCGCGGACAGAACAAGATGATAGTGCTGACCTTCTACTTCGAGTAGCCCATCCCCCTCTTTTCCTGACCCCGCCGGACTGTTCCGCAAGTAAAGCCATCCGACATTTCGCGCCAACACCGCCTTATTCCACCTGCCAAAGGCCGGTTTTGCAAGCCGCTGGCGGCCAACGGGTTCCGCAACCCTGCGGTTTGGCGTCCGCAAACGGGCGGTTCATGCACCGCAAACGGCCTCCTTACGCACCGTAACCCGGCGGTTTGACACCCGCAAACGTCCGGGTTGGCAGCGGCACAGAGCCAAAACGCCTTACAGAAACACCTGCGCCGGCACTGCCGAAAGACGGGAAAATCGCCGCAACCGTCCAAAAAAAATCCGCAAAGATGTCTGTTTCAGCCGAAAAAGCAGTACCTTTGCAACCGCTTTTATGCGTAATCGCTGGCAGGAAGTAACGAGTGGCCTGTTTATGTTGCGCATTGGGACAAAACAAACATATCATTCAAGAGACAAATGGATTTGATTAAAGTTGCCGAAGAGGCATTCGCAACAGGCAAGAAGCACCCGGAATTCAAGTCGGGAGACACCGTTACCATCGCCTACAAGATTATCGAGGGCACAAAAGAGCGCATCCAGCTCTACCGCGGAGTGGTCATCAAGATCTGCGGACACGGCGAGAAGCGCCGCTTTACCGTGCGCAAGATGTCGGGTACAGTGGGCGTTGAGCGTATCTTTCCCATCGAGTCGCCCAACATCGACAGCATCGAAGTGAACAAGGTCGGCAAGGTTCGCCGCGCAAAACTCTACTACCTGCGCAAGCTGACCGGCAAGAAAGCACGCATCAAGGAGAAGAAAACGATCGCCAAAGCTCAATGACAACAGGCGCAATGCGCCGTCAGGAGTATTCCACAAGGGCGGTTTCGCACAAGCGAAACCGCCCTTTGCCGTTTACACAAGCAAGCGTTTTGAGAGGCAGAGCTACCGCTTGACCCCACAGACTGGCAGTCATACGCACTGAGGGTCAGCCTCTGGCATGGCCGCCGGGGGCTTTGGCGCCGCCTCCGGCCCCTTTCCCATTGCCGCCGCCCTCTTCGGGCTGGCCAACCCCATAGTTTGCCTCAGCGTCAGCCTCGCCCTGCAGCGCTTCCTTGAACGACTGCCAGTCCTGAAAGCCGGCAAACAGGGCAAGCCGGTCGAGCGTTTCCACACTCGGTTTCTCCCTGCCGAGGATGTAGTTGCCCAGCTTCCCGAGCGCCAAAGCCTTTGCGGCTGTCCTCCCGGCGCCCCTTTCTATCGTCTCCATAAGCCTTTTCAGCTCCCAACGCTTGCGTTCCATAGTCAAAATGTCTGTTTACGCACAAGTTGCAAATATCGTACCAAACCGGGAACGCCCCTTGCACAATTCGCCAAAACATCGTAAATTTGCAGGAGAAACAACATTTATTCCTATTAATAATGAAAGAACTATCACTCAAGTACGGTTGCAACCCTAACCAGAAGCCGTCGCGCATATTCATGACCGACGGAGATTTGCCCATTGAAGTGGTCAACGGCCGCCCCGGCTACATCAACTTCCTCGACGCACTCAACGCCTGGCAGCTCGTAAAGGAGCTGAAAGAGGCCACAGGGCTGCCCGCCGCCGCATCGTTCAAGCACGTTTCGCCGGCAGGAGCGGCCATCGGACTGCCCTTGAGCGACACGCTTAAGAAGATATACTTCGTGGACGACGTGAAGATAGAGCTTAGCCCCATAGCCTGTGCCTACGCCCGGGCACGCGGAGCCGACCGCATGAGCAGCTACGGCGACTTCATTGCGCTGAGCGACACGTGCGACGAGGCCACGGCAACGCTCATCAAGCGCGAGGTAAGCGACGGGGTCATTGCCCCCGGATACACCCCCGAAGCCATGGAAATACTGAAAGCCAAGCGCAAAGGCACCTACAACGTGATAAAGATTGACCCCAGCTATGTGCCGGAAGAGCTGGAACGCAAGCAGGTGTTCGGCATTACCTTCGAACAGGGGCGCAACAACGTGAAGCTCAACGACCCTGCCCTGTTTGCCAACATACCCACCAAGAGCAAGCAGTTCACCGATGAGGCCAAGCGGGACCTCATCATAAGCCTCATAACCCTCAAATACACGCAGAGCAACTCGGTGTGCTACGTCAAGGAAGGACAGGCCATAGGCATCGGGGCAGGCCAGCAGAGCCGCATACACTGCACCCGTCTGGCCGGCAACAAGGCCGACATCTGGTGGCTGCGCCAGCACCCGAAGGTGATGAACCTGCCCTTCGTTGACGGCATACGCCGCGCCGACCGCGACAATACCATCGACGTATATATCAGCGATGATTGTGACGACGTGCTCCGCGACGGCACTTGGCAACAGCTTTTCAAGGAGAAACCGGAGCCGCTGACCCGTGAGGAGAAGCGCGAATGGATAGCCAAGAACACGAAAGTGGCTCTCGGAAGCGACGCATTCTTCCCCTTCGGCGACAACATAGAGCGCGCCCACAAGAGCGGAGTGGAATACATAGCACAGGCAGGAGGCTCGGTGCGCGACGACAACGTGATAGACACCTGCGACAAATACGGCATCACGATGGCCTTCACGGGCGTGCGCCTGTTCCATCATTAATACACAAAGGGCGGAGGCAGCCGCTTCCGCCCACAAAACCACCCTCCATTATGGACATAGACGACATAATAGCCGGCGGAGGCATGGTCTTCAAGAAAGCCCCAAGCGGGGACAAACAGGACAAAAGGAAGACCAAGGCCAAGAAAAAGCAGTACATAACGGGAGCGCACGGCAGCGGTTCGGCCAGGCAAAAGGCCAAATACCGCGAGCAACGCGCCAACCGGCACAAGGGGAAATAAGCATCCGCAGTCCGAAAAGGGTGCGTTCGGCTTCCGAATATCAAAAATCAAAGTAACTTGTCACGGCGCAAGGCATTTTTGCATTGCGCCGTTTCTTCTTTTATAATACATTTGCAGAGGCTGCTATATGCGGTACTACTGACCACACAGACTACCATTTTCAAACATCAACAAGGCAACATTGCCGAACTAACCAAACCAAACAACAATATGAAAAAACTATTTACTTTAGGAATGGCACTGCTTCTGACCTCCTTGTCAGCAAGTGCACAAGACGAAGAGCCGAGGAAACTGTGGGATTTCCGCCAGGGTTTCAGTGAAGAAACGCTCGCAAACTTCGCGGAAGACGCTGCTTCAAGCAACGGCTACTGGACAGACAAGAGTTCCAGCGGCTTCTATGAGTCGAAAGGCGGACGCAGTGCCGGTGAGATAAAGTGCAAAGTCAATGGAGAAGACTGGACAGTACCTGAGACCCAAGGACTTGTGTTTGCTGCCAAAAGTGCCCAGCACCTTTGCGTACAGTTCCAATCAGAGAAATTGGGTCCTCACGTATGGATTAACGGAAAGAAAGACGAAGATGCCGTAACCATACCAAGCGTACCGGCAGGCGACTCCGTTACGGTGATTTACAGCTCGCACAAGGACACTGAAAACCGCGGCTTCACCATCAAGACCAGCGGCTTCACCGGCAAGGACGGCTCCACTACGACTTGGAAGACCATGGGCATGGACACCGTAGTCATCATCAACAACAACGCCGAAGCCTCTGATCTCAAGCTGCAGGCCACCAGTGGCATGCACTACCATTATATATGTATAGGCGAAATGCCCAAGGAGGAGACTCAGAGTCTGAAGATAGCCTATCTGTATGACTCCGGCTACACAAACTACGACCCGGACGAAGACCTCATACTCACTGTCGTTGAGGATCAACTGCCCGAAAAATACACTGAAAAGGTCAAGTTCACCAACTTCGACACGTCTGGCGACATGACTAAAGTCACCGCCGACTCTCTGCAGACGTTCGACGCAGTGATTATAGGCAACTCCTTAAACGCCGGAAACACCTATGCCAGCACCATCAAGGAAGCCATTGCCTTTGTGCCGATGTTCAACATGAGCACGAGCCTGTACGAGACTTGGGGCTACGGGCAGACAGTTCAGTCGGAAACAAACGTGGTTAAGGTGGGTGAAGCCGCACGCAAATCGCCGCTGTTCACCCCGTCTGACGCAATGACCACCTCATATATAGATGAAGAAGGCAACCTTACACTGCTCGACAGCAGCGAGAAAGTGGCCGGATATGCCGCAGAAGAAGGTTCGTACTTCGCCAATGACAGCGTCTATGCCTATGCCGGCGACATCAAAGCCATACACTTCCACAACGCCGACCGCAACGCTTATCTTATGATACCGTACTCTTTCGGGCAGACACCCGACGAGAACGCAGCAGACATCCTGCTCAATGCGGTGGCTATAGTGGCAGGAACAAAGGCTGAAGTGACCAACACTGCCAACCCGAAGATTACGGAAACATACAACCATCAGGCCACTACGGTAGCGATAAAGAGTTCCACAAAGAACGCAAAGTGCTACTATACAATCGACGGAACGGAGCCTACGCTGGCCAGTACGCCATATACAGAACCGTTTATCGTGACAGACGAGAACGTAACCGTAAAGGCCATTGCCATTGCCGACGGCTATTTGCTGAGCGAAGCGGTAGAGAAAACCATCTCAATACACGAGTTGGCGAAGTCCCCGAAGTTCTCTCCCAACATGGAAGACGGCAAGACCACTGTCACAATCATACCAGGTAACGATGGCGACAGCATCTATTACAACTACACAGGCAGCAATACCATTGACAGATCCGAGCTTTACACCGCTCCGTTCACGCTGACAAAGCACGCCACAATCACCGCTTTCACCGCCGAGCACGGCATGTTCCTGCAGTCGGTAGCCGTGAGTGAGGACATCGAAGTGACGAACGAGAAGGTAAGACTCGACATCCTTTCGCAGTTCGATGCCAACAAGACTGACTGGCAACCCGCTGCCGGCACATACTATATCGGCAAGAGCGGCTACAATTTCTACACAGACAACGTGATTGACACGGAGACTGACTCCACTGGAGCAATACACAACGTTTATGAACCCGCCGACTCTCTCTTCACCCACAACCCGAATAACGGTTGGGAACTGAAGACCTACGGTCAGGTAGTGGCATGGGAAGGCAACACAATAGGGCACACTGTGGGCAACGTTGACGCATACAACCCGGCCAAAGCATACGATGACTCAGAGCCAAACGCCTCGAACTACCACATTACATTTGCAGGTGTGGGTTCCAACGGTGACGGTGATAAAGACCCGACATCAGCCTTCTTGCAGAGCACCGAAGCGTTCCAGGCCCCGTTTGACATCGTTGCCATACTCGGAGGCAAGGATTCCATCAAGATGGAAGTGTCCGTTACGACCGACACTGCCGACGTTACCAAGTGGCAGTCCATCGGCTATATCTACAGTCCCAAGGTTTCCGAGGACAGCAAGGGCCGCCTCTACCAGAAGAACCTGCTGTCTTACGAAGGCACGGACAAGGTGTTCGTGAAGCTGGCAGCCAAGAACACGAGCGGCCGCCTGTTCAATGTGATCATCTACAACGCAGGCGAGAAGTCTGAAGAGTACACCGGCATCGTCAATGTCAACAAGAAAGACGACGCAACGGGTGAGGTTGTGCGCACAATCATCTACAGTATGAACGGCACACAGCTCAACAAGGCTGCCAAAGGCATTAACATAGTGAAGAAAGTCTATGCCGACGGCACCGTGAAGACCCAGAAGGTTATCGTGAAGTAACCCGTCCGGAAACAGAAATCACATTATAATTAACCTGAAAGGGGCTTGGACTTCGCGTCCAAGCCCCTTTTTCATATCTGCCGCCTTGACGCTGCCGCCCTGCGAAGCCTACGTTTTTGCCTCCGCCATACGTCTGTTGTCATATCACGCCGCCAAGATCCAGCATCTCAAACGCCTTCACCTCCGTGCCGGTTTTCACATCAAACATCACGGCACGCCCCCTTATGTCTGGTATGCGGTCACAGTCTTTATACACAGCGGCCAGCGGCTCGGCAAAAGCAGGCGGCCTTCTGTACGCTTGTTGCCTTTCCGTCACTGAACGTCACAGGTTAAGCCACTTGTGACTGACCACCTGCGAGCGGCAGAACAGCCGGTAAGCGCCCCAATAGCAAGCCACGGTAATCAGCAAGTTCACGCCTATGCGCACGCCAAGCGAGTCGGCAAGTGTGCCATAGCCAAACACGGTGCGCATCACACCGCCATACAAGAACGACAGAATGTCGTTTATACCAAACACAAACGAGAACACCATCATCGCCACGATGGTAAACAGTACGGCGTGACGGCGGAACAAAGCGCTGCCAAGCATGAACATCGAGTGAGACACAACAAAGCTCGAAAGGCCATAAAGCGCCCATTCGTCGCGCCCACTGGAAAACATCCCGCCTATTATCTCCGGCACACCGCCATCAAACCAGCCATCAATAAAGAAGCGGAGTGTCACAGAACTGTATGGATTAACGCCAACCACGAGGTCGAAAGCCGCACGCATTGCATCGGCCGCCACCAGTGCGGCGAAGAAAACCACCAGCGCTCCCACCGTGGTAATGAGCCACCGCGACATAAACTTCTCCAGATTTGACGCCGGAAGAAGCAGGAACGAGATGCGCATCTGTTTGCTTTTCATGTTGTTGAACATCATGCTGCCGCTAATAACCATGTAAATGGCGAAGACGATATAAGTCACCACGGTCATCACGACAAACGCTTCCTCGTGCGTGTCTGCGCCAACAACGTCGCCCCTCAGGCCGAATGACAGCCCCATAAACGCGCACAACAAACAGGCCAATGCCCCGAAGAAGGCAAACGACCAGCGCCGCCAGTTGGTGGCAAAGTCAAGTTTCAATGCATTAAAGAACCTCGTCTTGTCAAATGTATTGCCCATAGATAGAACGGGCGGTTGAGTCTCACATACTTGTCAAGGGTCATTGCCGGCAGTTCAAACTCCTCCGGCACCACAAACACGTCACTAAGAATGTCGGGGCGGCGCAAGCGGCTCTCCACACCGTCTGTTTTCACCGTACCGCGCAACGGGCGCAGCAAGCCGCTGACAAGATAAAGCAGCGTGGATTTGCCTGTACCGTTCTTGCCCAGCAGGCCATAGATGCAGTTAGTCTCCATGTTGAGGCTGAAACCGTTGAATATGCGGTGTCCGCCCCCTGCATAAGCGAAGCTGATGTCTTTGATTTCAATCATGGTCATGTCCCTTTCATCTTGTGTATGTATCTCATTTGTTGTATCGTTATGCCACACGCCATTTGCAAGCAGGCGGTTCGGGCATGACAGATGCCCCGTTTACGATGTGCAAATGCCACCTTTACGAAAGCAAGTGCCATGTTTACGACTCGCAAACACGGCATTTACTTGATGTAAACGGCACATTTGCACAAACGGGAAAGCCAACCGGACAAAATCACTCCATCCTTAGCGTCCTGTCGCAGTACTCTATGACCGCCGTGCGGTGGGTGATGAAGATTACCGTGCGGCCTTTTGACGACAGCAGGTTGCCGAGTAGTGCGCGCTCGGTCTGCGGGTCGAGTGCGCTCGTTGCCTCGTCGAGCAGCATTATACTGCCGCCGCGCAGCAGTGCGCGGGCTATGGCTATGCGCTGTGCCTGGCCTTCGCTCAGTCCGCCGCCACCCTCAGAGGTCTTTGTATCAAGTCCTTCGGGCA
>CAVAPI010000067.1:0-13143 GCA_963590445.1 Lachnospiraceae bacterium
CAGAATTAACTGTGCCAATGCTAATAGTCCTTGATTGTTCATACCACAAAGGTATAACTTTTCCACAGAACAAAAGAATCCCCCATGTTTGTCGGGTGAGCCATTTGCAGCACGTTTGCAGCACTTTTATGCTAAATGGCTTATAATGAGCGAACATGTATTTTGAGGAGGTGAAATAAGTATAGATAACTACTGAAAGGTATAGATACTTACTTAACCTCCTCGAAGTCGGCGTCCTGAATATTGTCGTCGGTCTTGGAGTCGTTGCCGGCAGACTGCTGGCCTGTGCCGTTGAAGCCTGCGTTAGGGTCTGCTCCGGGCTGTGTTCCTTGGGCGCCGCCCTGATACATCTGCTGGCTGGCGGTCTGCATTACGGTATTCAGGTTGGCTATTGCCGAGTCGATGGCGGCCACGTCGGCGGCCTTGTGGGCGTCCTTGAGCTGCTGGAGAGCCTGTTCTATGCCGGGCTTCTTGTCAGCCGGAATCTTGTCGCCGTTGTCCTTCAGGAAGTTTTCGGTGGTGAATATCATCGAGTCTGCCTGATTGAGCTTGTCTATCTTGTCGCGCTCTGCCTTGTCGGCTGTTGCGTTCTGCTCGGCTTCGGCCTTCATGCGGTCTATTTCCTCCTTGCTCAAGCCTGAAGATGCCTCGATGCGGATGGCCTGTTCCTTGCCTGTGGCCTTGTCCTTGGCAGATACTTTCAAGATACCGTTGGCATCGATGTCGAATGTGACCTCTATCTGTGGAACACCACGGCGCGCAGGAGCGATACCTGTCAGGTTGAACTGGCCGATACTTTTGTTCTGGGCTGCCATGGGGCGTTCGCCTTGCAGTACGTGGATGGTGACTTCGGTCTGGTTGTCGGCTGCGGTGGAGAACACTTCGCTCTTCTTGCAGGGGATGGTGGTGTTGGCCTCGATCAGTTTGGTCATCACGCCGCCCATGGTCTCGATGCCGAGGGTCAGAGGTGTCACGTCGAGCAGCACGATGTCGCCCACACCGCCTTCCTTGTTCAGGATTGCGCCTTGGATGCTGGCACCCACGGCCACCACCTCATCGGGGTTTACGCCCTTGGAAGGCTCTTTGCCGAAGTAGTTCTTCACAAGAGTCTGCACGGCGGGGATACGGCTTGAACCGCCCACGAGGATTACTTCGTCGATGTCGGCCGTTGTCAGCTTGGCGTCGCGTATTGCGTTCTGGCAGGGCACGAGGCAAGCCTGGATAAGGTTGTGTGCCAGCTGCTCGAACTTGGAGCGTGTCAGTGTCTTTACCAAGTGCTTTGGCACTCCGGCCACAGGCATGATGTACGGCAGGTTTATCTCTGTCGATGTAGAGCTTGACAGTTCTATCTTGGCCTTTTCGGCCGCTTCCTTCAGGCGCTGCATTGCCATCGGGTCGGCGGTCAGGTCGGCACCCTCATCGTTCTTGAATTCCTGCACGAGCCAGTCGATTATCACCTGGTCGAAGTCGTCTCCGCCGAGGTGGGTGTCGCCGTTTGTGGAGAGAACCTCAAACACGCCGCCGCCGAACTCAAGGATTGATATATCAAACGTGCCGCCACCGAGGTCGAACACGGCAATCTTCATGTCCTTGTTGGCCTTGTCTACACCGTAGGCCAGTGCTGCGGCAGTAGGCTCGTTCACTATACGGCGCACGTTGAGGCCGGCTATCTGTCCTGCCTCCTTGGTAGCCTGGCGCTGTGAGTCTGAGAAGTAGGCCGGAACGGTTATCACGGCATCCGTGACCTCCTGTCCGAGATAGTCCTCGGCAGTCTTCTTCATCTTCTGGAGTATCATTGCCGATATTTCCTGTGGCGTGTATTTGCGGCCGTCGATGTCAACGCGCGGATATCCGCCCTCATCCACTACGGAGAAGGGCACTCGTCCTGTCTCCTTTTCGCACTGCGCATAGGTCTCGCCCATGAAGCGCTTGATTGAGTAAACTGTGTTCTTGGGGTTGGTGATGGCCTGACGTTTGGCGGGGTCGCCTATCTTGCGCTCGCCGCCCTCCACGAAGCCTACCACAGACGGTGTGGTGCGCTTGCCTTCGCTGTTGGCTATCACTATCGGTTCGTTGCCTTCAAACACGGCAACACACGAGTTTGTCGTTCCCAAGTCTATTCCAATGATCTTTCCCATAATTGTATTCTTGTTTTTATTTGTTACATTATTTATTGTATGGTGAACCTTACGGCAGGTTCGACATGACTACTGCAAAGCGCATGCCAAAGACTTGTGGGGTAGTGGACGTGACAAATGAGGGTGACAACTTGTCACATTAAGAAAGCATACAGGCCGTTTGTGCATGACAAACGGCCTGTATGTGGCAGTGTTATTGCTGTTTTATTGTGCAGGGGTATGAGTGACAGTGAAAATCAGTCGTTCTTGTCCTTAATGGCGTTCATTATAAGACTTTCCAACTCCTCGCACAGCTCTGGGTTATCTTTCAAGAGAGCTTTCGTTGCATCACGTCCTTGCGCCAGCTTCGAGCCTCCATACGAGAACCAGCTGCCGCTCTTCTGTATGATGCCGTAGTCAACACCAAGGTCAACTATCTCACCTATCTTTGATATACCCTCGCCGAAGGTTATCTCGAACTCGGCCTTGCGGAACGGGGGAGCCACCTTGTTCTTGACCACCTTGACGCGCACCTGGTTGCCAATAACGTTGTCACCGTCCTTGATGCTCGTCACGCGGCGTATGTCGAGTCTCACGCTTGAATAGAACTTTAGGGCGTTGCCGCCAGTGGTGGTCTCCGGGTTGCCGAACATCACCCCAATTTTCTCGCGCAGCTGGTTGATGAATATGCACGTGGTGTTGGTCTTGCTGATGGTGCTGGTGAGCTTGCGCAGAGCCTGGCTCATAAGCCGTGCCTGCAAGCCCACGGCGTTGTCGCCCATGTCGCCCTCAATCTCCTTCTTGGGCGTGAGGGCAGCCACAGAGTCAACCACCAGAATGTCTATCGCCGACGAGCGTATCAGTTGGTCGGCTATCTCGAGAGCCTGTTCGCCGTTGTCGGGCTGCGAAATCCACAGGTTGTTGACGTCAACGCCCAGCTTCTCGGCATAGAAACGGTCGAAGGCGTGCTCCGCATCGATGAACGCAGCTATGCCGCCGGCCTTCTGCGCCTCGGCTATGGCATGGATGGCGAGCGTGGTCTTGCCGGATGACTCCGGTCCGTAAATCTCTATTATCCTGCCGCGCGGGTATCCGCCCACGCCCAGTGCGGCGTTGAGGGCGATGCTTCCAGTGGGTATCACCTCCACATTCTCTATCTGCTCGTCGCCGAGCTTCATTATCGACCCCTTGCCAAAATCCTTCTCTATCTTCGACATTGCGGCCTGAAGGGCTTTGAGCTTGCCTTCCTGCGTTGTCTCCATCTTTTCTTCCTTTGCCATTGTCTTGTCTTTGTTTTGTTATGGTTGGTTCTCCTGTTAAGAACTGCATTCGTGAAATCCCGTTGGCATTACAGTTCAAGGTCGCCGTCGAACACCTCGTGCCACGGCAGTCCCTGCTTGTTGAGCTGCTCCATGAACGGATCCGGGTCGAAGTCCTCAACATTCCACACTCCGGGCTTGCGCCACAGTCCCTTGAAGAACATCATTGCGCCAATCATGGCCGGCACTCCCGTGGTATAGCTCACGCCCTGCATGCCCGTCTCCTTGTAAGCCTCCTGGTGCTTGCAGTTGTTATATATATAATAGGTGCGCTCCTTGCCGTCCTTTATTCCGCGTATGCGGCAGCCTATGCTGGTCTCTCCGTCGTAGTTTTCGCCCAGTTCCTGTGGGTTGGGCAGCACGGCCTTGAGGAATTGCAGCGGCACAATCTTCACCTTAACCTTCTTGTCGGGACAGTCGGCCAGCGGAGCCTCATACACCAGCTCGTCGATGCGCGACATGCCGAGGTTCTGTATGCAGTCGAGGTATGTGAGGTATTGCTGTCCGAATGTCATCCAGAAGCGAGCCTGCTTGATGGTGGGATAGTTCTTAACGAGACTCTCCAGCTCCTCATGGTGCAGCAGATAGCTCTCTCGCGGTCCAATGTTGGGATAGGTAAGCGGCTGATGTATTTCGAGCGGCTCGGTCTCTATCCACTTGCCGTCCTTGTAGTAGAGTCCTTTCTGTGTTATCTCGCGTATGTTTATCTCCGGGTTGAAGTTGGTGGCGAACGCCTTGTGGTGGTTGCCGGCGTTGCAGTCAACTATGTCGAGATACTGTATCTCGTCGAAGTGGTGCTTGGCGGCATAGGCGGTATAGACACCGCTGACGCCGGGGTCAAAGCCGCAGCCGAGTATTGCCGTCAGTCCGGCCTTCTCGAAGCGGTCCTTGTATGCCCACTGCCACGAATACTCGAAGTGAGCCTCGTCCTTAGGCTCGTAGTTGGCCGTGTCGAGATAGTTGCACCCACAGGCCAGACAGGCATCCATGATGGTTAGATCCTGATAGGGCAGCGCAAGGTTTACCACCAGTTCCGGTTTGTAGCTGTCGAACAGAGCCTTCAGCTGCTCTACGTCGTCGGCATCCACCTGAGCCGTCTTTATGTTTGGGTTGCCAATGGCCTTAACTATCTCGTCGCACTTCTCCTTGCGGCGGCTCGCTATCATAAACTCGGTGAACACGTCGGCGTTTTGGGCTATCTTAAACGCAGCCACAGTGGCCACGCCGCCTGCTCCAATCATCAATACTCTTCCCATTTCTTATATTTATTTTGCTTTTGTCCTTATTCCTCTTTCTCCATTTCTTACTCTTCCTTTATCTCCTCCGCCCTTATCCCCAGAGCGCTCATCAGTGAGTAGCCAAGGATTTCCTGACGGAAGTTGCCTCCGGCCATGGGCTGCATGGCGAACACGGTGATGCGCTTGGCCTCGTCGTCAACATAGCGCAGGGCGTTGCGCACGCTGTCCCACGAGGTCTCGGCGTTGGGAACTACCATTATGCGCTTCACGTCGGCAGAATTGCATATCACTCCCAATGACTCTGCAAACAAGTCGCCGCCGTTAACGTCGTTCTCCACGGGCAACGAGCTTATAAGGAACTCTCCCAGATTGTCGCGAAACGCCTTCCCGTCAAGTTCTGACGCATAGTTTCCTGGCGTGAAGTTGTCAAGCGATGCGCGCTTCTTGTCGTGTACGAACACTACCTGCGTCTCGTTGTCGCCGTCGCGCAGCCCTCCGTCGAGCGCGATACAATCAATCCATCGCGCCGTGTCGGCCTTGGGTATGCGCCGGCCTATCATCCTTTCAAAATTTACTGTCAGGTTGAAGGCCACATTGTCAACATAGTCGCCGTCAACGAGCACTACATTCTTGCTCCAGCGGACGTTTTCCAGTTCGTTGTTCATAATGCAAATTTAATACATTTCCCACTGTTGGCAAAGAAAAGCCTCCGTTTAAGTGACGGTAAAGACAAGCCGGATTTCCTTTTGGTCAGACTTTGTGCGTTTTGTGGTGCAAAGGTCGGGGCATGGTGTGGACTACAGACCTGAAGGACGAACAATCCACCATCGGCGGACGGTCTGTCATCCAGCAGCGGCAGTCAGGAGTCCTTGCAGCAGTGCTTCGTAGTCAGACTG
This sequence comes from Lachnospiraceae bacterium, assembly GCA_963590445.1. Lineage (GTDB taxonomy): Bacteria > Bacteroidota > Bacteroidia > Bacteroidales > Bacteroidaceae > Prevotella. Next base: position 5,571 of record CAVAPI010000067.1, read on the forward strand.
CGGAGTAGTGCTGCAAGGAGTTTTATGGGTTGCGTCACTTAACGGGAACGTCCTCAAGAGTCTTCTTTAGCAGTTCCCAGAACGGTGATACAGTGGGGATGTAGCACCGTTCGTTGGTGGTGTGTGGCGAGCGGAGCGTGGGGCCGAGCGACACAACGTCGAGGTGGGGATACTTACCGAGTATGATACTGCACTCCAAACCGGCGTGATCTACCTGCTCTATGGCTTCTTCGCTGAACAGTTCCTTGTACTCTTTCTCCAGCAGTTTCAGTATCTCGCTGTTAGGATTGGGGTCCCATCCGCCGTAGCTGCCGCTGAACGAAACCTTCATTCCGGCCATGTTGAAGCTGCTTTGCAGTGTGTATGCGATGTATTCCTTCATGCTTTCGCGCGAGGAACGAGCCAGTATCTGTATAGTGGCCTTGCCGTCGGCAATGTCTATGATGGCCAGATTTGACGACGTTTCCACCACGCTCGGGAATGAAGGTATCATGCGCATCACGCCGTTGTGGCAGGCATAGATGGCGTCGATCAGGTTGTCCTGTATCTCGGTCGGTACGATTGTGGCTGGCATCTCAACCGTTTCGGCGGTAAAAGACAGTCCGCTCTCAATGCCGTGATACTCGCTTGTGAAGGTTTCCTTGTAGCTCTCAACGAGTTTCTTCACGTCTTCCACCTTGTCGGCAGGTACTCCGACAACCGTTTCGCACTCGAACGGTATGGCGTTGCGCATGTTTCCGCCGTGCCATGTGGCCAGACAAGCACCGTAGCGGGCTATGGCGTCGCGCACAAAGCGTGCCGTCAGTTTGTTGGCGTTGGCGCGGTTTTCGTGGATTTCCAGTCCGGAATGTCCTCCCTTCAATCCCTTCAAGGTTACTTTCAGAGCGGTGTAACCAGCCTTGGCAGCCTCTTCCTTAAACTCCATCTGTGCAGTTATGTCTATGCCTCCGGCACTTCCTATGACAAACTTGCCCCATGTCTCGGAGTCGAGGTTGAGCAGGATGTCGCCGTTAAGCTCTCCTTCGGGCAGGTCGTTGGCTCCGTACATGCCTGTTTCCTCGTCTGCCGTTATCAGTCCTTCAATCGGGCCGTGCTTTAGGGTTTTGTCTTCCATTATGGCCATGATTGCCGCAACTCCGATACCGTCGTCAGAACCGAGCGTAGTGCCTTTGGCTTTCACCCAGTCACCGTCGATGTAGGTCTCGATAGGGTCGGTCTCGAAGTTGTGCGTACTGTCTTTCGACTTCTGGGGCACCATGTCCATGTGCGCCTGGAGTATTACTCCCTTTCGGTTCTCCATTCCCGGAGAAGCCGGTTTGCGCATCACGATGTTGTTGCCGGCATCCTTGAACGCCTCGACTCCGGCTTTCTTGGCGAAGTCAAGAAGGAATTGCTGTACTTTCTCAAGGTGTCCTGACGGGCGTGGCACTTTCGTAAGCTCGTCAAAGTTGCGCCAGATGCACTCCGGCTTCAGGTTTCTGATTTCGCTCATAAGGCAATTGTTGTTTTAGTGTTGTTATTTTCGTGGGACGCAAGTTTTTCCATAGGCAGTCAAAGCCCAGGAGCGGCTCTTGTCCCGTTTATCTTCCGTTCGTATCCGTGTGTGCCACGGTCTCCTGTACATGGCCTTTCTCACTTCCGCACACCGTTTTGGTGAATGCGAGCACCGCCCAGGCCACCACGCCGAGCACTACCACGAGCATGGTCTGCACAGTGTGGACTATCAGCACGAAGTACAAGGCTTCCGTTTCGCCCAGTCCGTACAGTATAAGCATCGTTTTCACGGCGAAGTGCCATGGGCCTGCACCGTTGGGGGTGGGCACGATCACGGCGATACTGCCCACTACAAAGGTGACCAGTGCACAGGCCACGCCGAGCGAAGAGGTGAATGGAAAGCAGAAGAACGTCAGGTAGTAGTGCAGGAAGTAGCTTCCCCAGATGCCCAGAGTGAGCAGCAGGAAGAGCGGAATGTTCCTCACGTGCCTCAGAGACACCACACCTTGCCATACCCCTCCCAGCGTTGCCTTCACCTTATTATATATATACAGCTTCTTCAGGAGCACGTGCAGCAGTGCCAGAGCGGCCACTGCGCACACAGCGGTGACCAGATAGCCGGTGGCGGAAAAGCGTCCTGCAATGGCGTTGAGGCTCGTGCCTGTCTCGTCGAAGAACGTCGTGAACACCCTGAACTGGCACAGAAGCGTCAGTCCCGTGACCAAGAGTACCACCAGAGAGTCTATTGCGCGCTCTGTGACCACCGTTCCGAGAGCCTTGGCAAACGACACACCGTCGTAGCGTTTGAGTACTCCGCACCGGGTAAACTCGCCTATGCGAGGCACAATGAGGCTGGCGGCGTAGGAAAGGAAGACGGAGTTGACGCACGTACCCAACCGCGGACGCTCGCCTACAGGCTCCAGAGTCTGCCTCCACCGCCATCCCCGGAACACGCATGCGGTCACGCCGAACGGGAAGGAGAGCAGCATCCAGCTCCAGTCCATCTCGTTGAGCAGCACGTGCTCTATGCTCTTGAAGTCAAAGTCGCGGTACATCCAGTACAGGATTACGCCTCCCAGCAACAGGGGAAGCGCAACTTTCACCGCGCCGTTCACTATCTTACGCAAGTCCATAACTAACGGCAAAGTTAATGCAAATCGCAGACAACGCAAAAAAAACGTCTGAAAGTTTTCCGCCGCCGCCCCTTTCACAATAAAGGCCGCACTGTGGCGTTATAAAGGCGTGGTGCAAAACGAACACGACGGGAAAAACAATGCGAAACAACAATAAAGACGACATGAAAGTCCTGCACACTTACTGCTGCCGGCGCACAGCCGCACTGCTTGTCTGCCCCTTGCTGCTTCTGGCAGCGGGCTTCGGCTGCGGCAACGCCGACAGAGACGATGCGGAAGCCGCGGCATTGGCCTTTGCCCAAGCCTACTTCAACTACAATTTCGATGAAGCTGCCAAGTTCTGTACGCAGGACAGCCACCGCTGGCTGGCCTTTGCCGCCTCTAATGTCTATGGGGCTGACATTGAAGTGCTGCGCAATATGGACACGGGAGCCACGGTCAACGTTGCCGATATGGACTTTTCCGACGGCGACAGTGCGGCAGTGGCCACAGTGGAAGTGTTCGGTTTCATGCAGCGCGACACCATCGGACGTGCAGGGAGGGTGGTTGAAGAGGGTGTCTTCACACTGTCCTTGGTGCGAAGTGGCGGCCAGTGGAAGGTCAGAATGGCAGGCCTACCGCGAAATGGAAAGTGAGGTCGCGCCCAAGCCGTGGGTGTATCAGCGGCCAGTGGTCCCTTTCGTCGTCGTAGGCAGGGTTGACAGCCTTCATGCCGAAGTCGAACCGCATGATGAAATAGTCGAAGTTGAGCCTCAGTCCGAGACCGTAGCCCACCGCAATCTGGCTCAGGAAGGAGTCAATGCGGAACTGTCCGCCCGGCTGGTCGCTGTATGAGCGCAACGTCCAGATGTTTCCCGCATCGACAAAGGCCGCCCCGTTGAGCTTCCAGAACAGTTTTGCCCTGTATTCCACATTGAGGTCGAGCTTCAGGTCGCCGGTCTGGTTGATGAAGTCTATCCTCCCGTCGCGCCCGCTGTACTTTCCCGGGCCGAGTCCCCTGACGCTCCATCCCCTCACACTGTTTGCTCCGCCTGAAAAGTAACGCTTTTCAAACGGCAGCACCGTACTGTTGCCGTAAGGATAGGCTATGCCCAGACCTGCGTGCAACACGAGTGTGTTGTCGTAGTCGAGCTTTATGTTGCGCGTATATTCAAGGTCTGCCTTCGCATACTGGGCGTAGGCTATGTTGAAGAGCGTGCGCCGCCCCTGTCCGTCGGCTTGTGTGTTTAGCAGCCGCGCGCCGGTGTCGAGCACGTTTCCGGCCGTTTCGGCGTTCATCTTTATGGCGTAGGTGTCGTTGCTGTAGGCATATCGGAAGCCCAGCTTCAGGATAAACAGGTCTTCATAGTTGTATCTCAGAATGGCGTTGCGGCTTGTAACGTCCTCAAGGTAGTCACTTCGGAACGTTTCCGAAATCCACGGCATGAACACATAGTTGAGATCCAGCAGGTCAATCTGGTAGCGGCTGCGCCTGTCGGGGTTGTTCCACTTGTATCTCCACGCCACTGACAGCACCCGGCGGTGGTATTCAGGACGGTTCTGCAGGTCGTAGAGCAGCGAAACCTCCGATGTTGCGTTTATGCGTCTGCGGAACTCCTGCGAGAGAAACGGGGCGATGAAGCGCGGAAAGGTAAGCCCGGCCTGTACGCTGTATTCCTCGAAGTTGTCGTTGTTGTAGCCTTCCAGTCCCGTGATGGCCTCGTAGGCCCCTCGCAGTTCTATTGACAGGGCCTCCGAACCGCCGAACAGGTTGCGGTTCTGGTAGGCCAGCGTTGCGGCTGCGCCCAAGTCGCCGGCAGTGTTTGTGCCTTCGGGCTGGAAACTGATGGTGTGCGGCTTGTTGGTACTTAGCTGTATGTTGCAGTCGAGCGTGCTGTCGCCGGGGGCTTTCGTGAAGCTCACGTTGGTGTACTTCACCGCCTGCAGCCGTCCGAAGTGGCTGTAGGTGCTGCGCAGTGCGGCGTTGCTGTAGTAGCCGCCCGGCCTTATGAACGTGTTTTCCATGAGTGTCTTGTGCCGCAGCCCCACCCGTGCCGCCGTGTCGGCCTGGTTGGTGTGGGTGACGCCGCCTATCCTGTAGCGGGTATGGGGAGTCTTCACCCCTCCTTCTTCTCCGTACGGGTGCAGACACAGCAACAGACCCACCGAACGGTCGCCTCTCGCGGTGTCGGCCTCAAAGGTTATGAAGTCCTTGTTGAACCCGTAGTAGCCGTTGTCGTTGAGTAGCGCGGTTATGCGCGTGCGTTCCTTTTCCAAAGCCTCTACGGTGAAGCGCATGCCACGCCGCAGTCCCGGAGTGAAGCCGCTCTCTTGCAGCAGCGAGTCCACGCCCGTGTCGCCTATCTCGTAGGCCGCTTCGCCTATATGGTAGGGCTTGCCCGGATGTATAGTGTATTCCACATCCACCCTGCGTCGGCTTTTGAGCCGTATGGCGGCGTCTGCGGTAGCTCGGAGCCAGCCTTCGTTGCGCAACTCGTTGGCCAGGTCCTGGCACGAGCGCATTGTGCTCAGCGAATCGAACACCACCGGCGCCTCGCCCATCGACTTCAGGGTGCGGTTTGTCCACTTGCTGCTGTCACGTCCCGACAGCGAGTAGGTGGCCAGTGGCATCTTGAAGGCCGAGAACCAGCGCGAGTTGCCCTTCTGCGCCACATACTGGCGGTAGCGCCCGGCGTTTATTCCAGCCGCCGTGCCGTCGGCCTTTACCGTCACCTTGTCGAGCAGCAGTTTCCCCTCGGGTACGTACTTCGTCACCGAGCATGAGGCGAGACAAAGGGGCAGGGTGAAGGCTGTATATATGACTGTACGGAGGCGCATTGGGTCGTGTTTGGGTTGCAAAGTTAAGACATTCTTCGTAACTTTGCCGCTGTCAGACACTTTTTATTGACCGCAACGCTACAAAATGATTTCCAGAAACCTTATAAAACTTGTCCGTTCGCTCGAGCAGAAGAAAGCCCGGACTGCCGAAAGGCTGTTTGTGGCCGAAGGCCCCAAGGCCGTTGGCGACCTCATGCGCACCGCCGAACCTGTGGAACTGCTGGCCACGCGCGAGTGGATGGAGCATAACCCCGGCGCAAACGCCACCGTAGCCACGCCCGAAGAGCTGCGCCGTGCCAGCCTGTTGCAGCATCCGCAGCAGGTGATAGCCCTGTTCCCCCTGCCCGAAGAGCGCAAGCCTGATCCCAAGGAGGCCGCCGGCAAGCTCTGCTTGGCTCTTGACGGAGTGCAGGACCCCGGCAACGTGGGCACAATCATACGCGTGGCCGACTGGTTCGGCATAGACACCATAGTGTGCAGCCCGGACACGGCGGACACATACAACCCCAAGGTGGTGCAGGCCACCATGGGAAGCATAGCGCGCGTGCAGGTGTGCCGCGCAAACCTCCCGGAACTGTTCTCCCGACGCCCCGACGGCACTCCTGTCTATGGCACCCTGCTCGACGGCAGCGACATCTATGCCGAGCAGCTTGCCCGGAACGGCTACATAGTGATGGGCAACGAGGGGCGCGGACTGTCGCCTGAAGTGCGCAAGTGCGTCACCCACCGTCTGCTCATCCCCTGTTTCGCCGCCGCGCATGGGGCAGACAGTCTCAACGTGGCCATAGCCACAGCCGTGGTGTGCTCGGAATTTAGGCGCAGAAGCCGCTGAAACGACGGCAAATATCAACCGTTTCCAAACCCATTGGGTATCAGACGAGTGCAAAAGTGCCGCATTTGCCGCGTGCAAACGCCATGTTTACGCCTCGTAAACGCCCCGTCCGCAATGCCTAAACACCCCGTTTACGCCCTGCAAACGCCTCGTCTGCGGAGCACGGACAAGACGGCGGCACACTGAAAGCCGGCTTCGCAGTGCGCCCAAATCATCTTTCCGACCGGGAAAGGAACAAAAAAAGAGGGCAAAACTTGGCTGCACCGCATTTTATTCGTAACTTTGCAGCCCGTTATATATGGAAATACATTATCAAAATAGTAACATCTAAAATGAAAAAAGGAATTCATCCCGAAAACTATCGCCCCGTCGTATTCAAGGATATGTCCAACGGCGATATGTTCCTTACGCGCTCTACATGCAAGACTACAGATACAGTGGAGTTCGAAGGTGAGACTTACCCAGTGGTAAAAGTGGAAATATCAAGCTCTTCGCACCCCTTCTACACAGGCAAGAGCAAGCTCGTCGATACGGCCGGCCGCGTTGACAAGTTCATGAGCCGCTACGGCAAGGCTGCGAAGAAGTAAAATATGCAGGCCGGAAGGCCTCGTTGGCATGGCGCGTCCGCACAGTTCCTGATTGTGCGGACGCGCTTTTTTGTGCCCTTACGTTAAGTGCAGGGACAATGTCTTGGCCGTCTTGGCCCCGGAGAACCCGCATCTGTTTTTACCCCTTATTGCACTTGCGCTCCACATAGTGGCAGTGTTCGGTATCTAAACTCCAGCGTATGGCCTCGAAGAGGCTGCATATGTCCCTCGCGGTTCTTTATTGCAGCGGCAGTAGCCACTTCGTGCAGCAGCGACAACCTCGTTATGGACGGAAACGCCGATGGTGGCGAGGGCAGGACAGTGACCCTCACGGCAAAAGTGGGCGACAACGATGCCACAACGCGTGTGGGGATGACCAAGGGAGAGGACAGTTACGCGGATTTCTACTGGCACTCTGACGATGCGGTCCTTGTGCAGACGGTGGACGGCGGTACACTCACGGTCACAGCAGACATGACCGTTGTCTGGTCTGGACATTCCAACAGAACCGGCAACGGTTATTTCCTTTTTTATTGCTGTCCGCTAAAAATTTTAGCAATCATAAATAATTGGGCTGAATTTCGAGCGAGAAATTCAGGCGCAGTTTAAAACTTCCGTGGCGGCATGAGACCTATTCTACCCGAATATCATGCAGACATGATAGAGAACTGATGCGAATCTTGTATCTTTGCCAGCATGAAAAAGAACGC
>CAVAPI010000068.1:0-12541 GCA_963590445.1 Lachnospiraceae bacterium
CGCCGTAGTATGTTATCTTCACGTTGTTCACGTTGTAGGGCACGAGGTTGTGCAGAGCCTTGTAGTAGGCTTCGGCCGTGAACTTGTACGGTCTCTCCTTGATTTTGAAGCGGTAGTCGAACGCAGCCACGAGGTGTATGGATCTCTGGCTCTTGATTTTGCTGTTCAGCACGGCCACTGTCGTACCGTTTCTGGCCACTGTGTCGCGCAGTTCCTTGTAGAAAGGCGCCTGATAGTACAGTCCTGTGGCCAGCCGGAACGTCATGTCCTGGTTGAAGGCGGGGATTATGGCCAGCGAAAGCCTTGGGGATACGGTGGTTTCCTTGTTGAATGACCAGTGGCTGAAGCGCACTCCGTAGTTGAGAGTGTAGTATGTGCCGCCCTCAACGCCGCTGCTGAAGCGGTAGGTGTCCTGCACATAGCCCTCAAGGCGGTGGCTGTCGAGGGTGTTGTTTGACCTTAGCGAGTATATCAGGTCGAGCCTGTCGGAGGAGTGGGGCAGGGAGTAGCCGCTCGAATCGCGCATCTCGTACTCCCTGGAGCTTTCGCTTATGTGCTCTGTCTTGTATGTCAGTCCGCCCTCGATGTCGTGTCTCTTGGTCTTGTGGTTGAGCATCAGCTTGAAGCTCTGCACCCTTGCCGTCAGGTAGTTCCTTGCGTGCTCCATGTAGGTGCCCACTCCGAGGTTCACGTCCTTTTGGGTGTCGTCGAGCCAGTATTGTCCCATTATGTCATAGGTCTCCTGCTCCTTGGTGTAGAACGTTGAAGCCAGCAGCGAGAGTTTCGTGTTTGCGCCCAAAGTCCTTGATATGGCGAACGTGCCCGACAGGGTTCTGAACAAATCCTTTTCCCTTCCGTCGAAATAAACCTTGAATGACTTGACGTTTTCCATCGTTCCGAACGACGTTTCCCGGTCGGTTGGCGTGAAATTGTAGCGGTTTTCCGACACGTTACCGATGAAGTCTATCGTCCAGCGCTGGTTGGGCGAGTAGCTTATGTAGGTCTGATAGTCTAGGAAGCGCGGGTCGTATTCGCCCTTGGTGTCAAGTGTGCCGAGCAGGTTGCGCGTGGTCTTGTACCTGAAACCGTGGCTCATGGAGAACTTCTTGCCGCCCAGGCCGGCGTAGGCCGATGCCCCGAGCAGCGAAGCCTGGAGGTTTCCCTCGGCCTTTTGCGGCTTGCGGTATGTTATGTCGAGCGCCGACGACATCCTGTCGCCGTATTTCGCCTCGAAACCGCCCGTGGAAAAGGCCACAGACTCTACCATGTCGGGGTTTATCACGCTGAGTCCTTCCTGCTGTCCGCTGCGTATGAGCAACGGGCGGTACATCTCCACGTTGTTTATATACACGGAATTTTCGTCGAAACTGCCGCCCCTGACGTTGTACTGCGACGACATTTCGTTGTGCGACGACACTCCCGCCTGTTGCTGGATGAGGTCTTCCACGGCGTTGCCCGATGCCGAGGGTGAGCCTTTCGCATCCTTTATGTCGAGCTTCTGGGTTCCCGTGGTCTGCCGCCGCCTCTCCGTGACCACCACTTCGCCGAGTGCCGCCATCGAAGGCAGCGACACCTCCACGCGGAGCTTGCCCTTGGGCTGTCTGAACACCCTCTTGCGCGCGTTGTAGCCTATCATCGAGAACTTCACGACCACGCTGTCTTTCGACGCAAGGGTCATGGTGAACTCACCCTTGAGGTTGGTTGCCGTCACCTTGCCCTGCTCCAAACACGACACAGTGGCCAGTTCGATGGGGTTGTTCCCCTCGTCCACCACACGCCCGGTCAGGGTAAAGCTCTGCGCAGCAGCCGTTATGGTTGTCAAGAGAGCCGCTATCGGCAGTATGAAGAGTCTGGTCTTTATTGTTTCCATTACTATATCTTAACGCAAACTTCGCCGTTTTATTACAACCGGGGGCGATGTTGCTGCAAAAAGGCGGGCGGCTGTTTTCGTAAAGGTGGCACTTACGGGAACAACTATGGCACTTACGAAAACAAGTGTGGCATTTACGGGCCGTAAACGGGCGGTTTGTCATCGTAAGTGCCATACTTGCGGGTGCAAGCCGCCATGCGCATCCTTTTTCATGGCACATTTCCCGGCGGTTATCTGCCCCTTAGCTGCCAGAAAGCCACGGCCGACGCTGCCGCAACGTTGAGGGAATCCACTCCGTGTGCCATAGGTATGCGTACCACATAGTCGGATTGGGCAATCACATCGGCGGGCAGGCCGTCGCCTTCGTTGCCCATGATTATGGCCAGCCGCCGCTCGGCGTTGAGCTTGGGGTCGTCCAGCGGTACGGAATTGTCGCTTAGCGCCATGGCAACCGTCTTGAATCCCTGCTCCTTGAGCGTCTCCACGGGATTGTCCACCCAAGTCCACGGCACGAGAAACACCGTTCCCATGGACACTCTCACCGCCCTGCGGTTCAAAGGGTCGCACGAGGTGGAGGTAAGCAGTACGCCGTCGATGCCCAAGGCGGCAGCAGAGCGGAATATCGCGCCGATATTGGTGGTGTCAACCACGTTGTCTATCACCACCACTCGCCTTGCGCTGCGGCATACTTCGCCTACTGCCGGCACCGCAGGGCGGCGCATGGCGCACAGCACGCCGCGTGTCAGGGTGTAACCGGTCAGGCTGGCGAGCAGTTCCCGGCTTCCGGTATATACGGGGATGTCCTTGCAGCGCGCAACTATGTCGGCTGCGTCGCCCGTTATGTGCTTCCGTTCGCACAACAGAGCCAGCGGCTCGCATCCGGCGGCCATGGCGACACGTATGACCTTGGGGCTTTCGGCTATGAAGATGCCTTTGACCGGGTCTATGCGGTTGCGCAGTTGAGCCTCGGTCAGCGAGCTGAACACTTCAACGCCGCTGTGGGCAAGCGAGTCTATTTCTATTGTCGGCATAAGTGTACGGGTTAGTGTGGTGAATGGTGTGCTTGTGGAATACGTCCGGGCGTTCCGGTGCGTTTGGGAATATGTTTGAAGAAAGGATATCCGGCTGTTTCATCACCCGCTCTTGCCTGTCAAGGCCTTCGCAATGTGCTCTATCTGCTGCCGGGCGGGCTTCCCCGTGCCGGTAAGCGGCAGTCTTTCAATGGACAGATAGTGGCGCGGCTGCCAGTAGCGCGGCAGTTCCTTTCGGCAAACGGTGCGTATGGAGTCAATGTCGTGTGCGTTTTCGACAACCATAACCACGGCTTCTCCCAGCTTTTCGTCAGCGGTTCTGGTTATGGCAAAGGCGGTTCCGATGTGCGGTTTCAGCCTTTGCTCCACCTCTTCGGCCTGTATCTTGATGCCGCCGCTGCATATCACGTTGTCCATGCGCCCTGTGATGCGGAAGCGGCGGCCGTCTTCCGCCATGACAGCGCAGTCGTTGGTGGACAGAACCGTGCCGCACACGCTTGGCGCACTGACGGTAAGGCATCCCGTCCCGTTGACCCACACCTCCACACCGGCCATCGGTTCATACCATTCGCTCGCTTCCCGGCCGTTCAACCGCCTCATGGCTATGTGCGAAAGGGTCTCCGTCATGCCGTAGGTGCTCCACACTGCGTTGGGAAACGTGCGCAACTCATCGGCCAACGCCTCGTCCACCGCCCCTCCGCCGATGATCAGGTGGCGTGTCTGGCGCAGTAGCATGCGCTCACGCTCCACCTTCAGGCTCCCGAACACCTGCATCGGCACCATTGCGGCGAACGTCGGGGCACAGTCAAGCGCGGCCATAGGGTGCGAAGACGGTGCGACGCTTGTCAGCCGGAGGCCGCATACCTCAGCCCTTACGGCCATCATCTTGCCGGCAATGTAGTCGAGCGGCATGCAAAGCAGTGCGGTGTCGCCCCGTTTAAGGCCGAGAAAGCTGCAGGTAATGCGCGCCGAAGCCTCCATGCGCCGCTTCTCCACCCACAGCGGCTTGGGCTTTCCCGTAGAGCCACTGGTGTGTACGAGCATCAAAGGCGACGGGTTGCGCCATTCATCCCTGAACTCTTCTATCGTCATACGTGCGCTTCCGGATATTGGCCTCAGCCGTTTCTTGTTGCGGAGTCGGCGTTTGAAACAGCCAGCCTGTTTTGTATAATATAGTCTATTTGGATGTTATTTGGTTGAACAGGTCGCTTCCGAGTACTTGGAGCGAAGTCTTTGCCACCTCAAGCATGATGTTGAACATCTTGCGCTTGTCCCATTTCTCGCCGTTTCCCTGCGTGTAAATGGATGCAGCTTGCAGCATTATGGTCTTGCCTGCATGCTTTACAAACCGGTTCTTGCATAGATTGATGTTGACAGGCATCCCGTAATTGGCGGCAGTCAGCCTGTCCAGCCTGTTCAGCATACCTGTGTTGTATTCCAAGGTAACGACTCTGCCGTCTGGCCGTGCCACTTTGACGGTTTCAGTCAGGAAGTTGGAGCCTTCAAGGAACAGGATGTAGGGAAAATGTGACTCTGCCAGCATGAAATTGGCAATCTCTGCGATGTTCTTGTGGGAGCGTTCAATGGCGTTACCCGCCGCCATCAGGTCTTGGTCATTGTTCTTTCCGACCAATATGCCTTTCTTTATGTTCTCAATATCCTTGCCTTGGTGCTTTGCCTCTGTTACCAATACTACCCGCCAACGGCCATTGTCATCCTTTACTTCAACGAGTCCTCCGTCGGGAATGATGCTGGCGTTTTCGACAAAGAGCGTTTGCCCCAATGCCGGGTCAACCTTTTGCAACGCTTCGTTTATCTCTTTCTTTTCGACACTGGTTCTGTGGCGGAACGTCAACCGTGGATATTCATTTTCCAAATGGCTGGCTACGAGACCGGAAATCCCGCTTACAGTCATGTCATGCAGCTTGGCTTCTGTTCCAAAGATGCCTACTGCGCCGTGGTTCTCTTTGTGTTGTGTCGTCAGTCTTGACGATTGGTTGTTATGTACCATTGCTTTAACGTATGGGAAAGGTATGCAAAACGGATGTAAACTGTCTCAAAATGTTTGGAAAGTGCGTGGGAAATGTTTGTCAAGGGGGCAAAAACGTATGGTAAGGGTTGGGATGTAATCCGCAATCACGTAGGGTTCATGCGTTCACCCGGCTCATGCCTCGTGCATACTGCCTGTCTTCCTGTTCCTTATCAGTATCCTGAAGTATGGGCACTTCCCGTTTATCCGCAGGTCTTTGCCGTCGTCGCCCTTCCTGAACCTTACGATTTCGAACTGTGAAGGGTTGTATTTGTGCAGGAAAGTGATGGGTACGCCCATCAGACCTTGGTAGTCTTTGGGTATGTCTTGGGTCTTGTTTACGTTGATACCCGCACAGTTGTCGTATGAAGGGTATAGGTCTTCATTGTCTTTGTAGGTCTTTGTCAGGTCTATATCCTCGTGTCTTATGGCGTTTTCCAGGTTGGTCAGCCACAGACAACCGTTCGTTGCGATGATGTTTTGGCCGTATTCGTTCACTTTAACTTCCGTGCCGTAAAGTTCATAGTGCTCGGGTACGATGAAGCCGGAGATGCCTCTTCCGAGGTTAACCCCAAGCCATGCCTTGTCCCGTTGTATCAGTTCGAATATCTCTTTGTAGGTGATGGCATTGACATTCCCTATGATTAGGAACCGCTTGTCGTATTGTACCAGTTGCGCGACGAACTCCCTGAACAGTGAAAACGGCGGATTGGTCACCACGATGTCCGCTTGTTTCAGCAGCGCAATGGACTCCTTTCCCCTGAAATCCCCGTCACCTCTAAATTGTTTCACCTCGATTTCATCCATACTTCCTTTGCCGTTGTATTCGCAGTAAAAGCCGTTTTGAGGCTCTTCCTGTCTGAACAGGTCATTGGAAGCGGGTACATAGCATGAGGCAATGACCTTTTTCAGTCCAAATTCATGGAAGTTCTTTACGAAAAAACGGAAGAAATTGCTTGTATAAGGGTTGTCGCAGTTGCAGTAAACCGTTTGCCCTTCAAAGCATTTCTGGTAGTATTGCAGCTCTCGTTCTATGTCGCAAAGTTGCGTAAAGAACTCGTCGCTCTTTGATTTCTTGGCTTTTTGAAGCAGTTGGTTTGTAGCGTTTCTAACCATATGCGGTTGGTTCTAAAGGTCTGTTTTGGCCGTTTCTTGTTGCGGAGTCGGCGTTTGGCACTGCCATATTGTGTGCTTTCACACCTTTTCCTCCGGGCTTTTTGCCCACAGCTTTGCGCCTCTCATCTCAAGGGGGAGGGGGATGTTGTCGGTAAAGAGCTGGCCGGTGCCGAGACCTTGCGGCATTTTGATGTCCCGTCCGTAGAGATGGGCGGCCAGCTGTGCCGTTGCGTTCAGTCCGACGTTGCTTTCGAGTGCGCTCGTTATCCATGTTCCGATGCCTCTTTCGCCGGCTAACTTCACCCATTCGGTCACTCCCTGTATCCCGCCGTGCAGTGAAGGCTTCAGGACGAGGTAGTCCGGCATTATCGTGTCGAGCATCTGCTTCTTCTTTCTGCGCTCGTTGATGCCTATAAGTTCCTCGTCGAGTGCAACCGGGAGCGGGGAATTGCGGCACAGGCGTGCCATTTCTTCCCACTGGCCGGGCTTTATGGGCTGCTCGATGGAGTGGATGTTGTATAGGGAGAGCAGCTCCAGCTTGTATGAAGCCTCGTCGCGCGAGAACGCACCGTTGGCATCTACGCGCAGTTCCACGGTGTTGCTTGAGAAGAAGTTGCGTATTTCCTTGATTAGAGACAGCTCTTCCATGAAGTCAATGGCGCCTATTTTCAGCTTGATGCACCGGAAACCGGCCACAAGTTTGTCTTCCGTGCGGCTGTTCATTTCCTTTTTGTCACCCATCCACACCAGTCCGTTGGTCGGAATGCCCTCCTTGCCGCGGCTGAACGGGGTGCTGAATATCTGCGGCACGGCCTTGCTGTCAGGCTCGGTGCCCCGTTCCAGCATCTTTTTCTCGTTGTCGAAGTGGAGCAAGGCGGTCTCCAGGCCGAAGAGCATTGACGGGTAGGGGAGCATGGCCTTGCGGTCTATGCGTCCTTCTTGGGCGAACTGGCGGCAGAAACCGTGCAGTTTCTCCTCGTAGTCGGGCGCGGCGTCGCAGCTCAGGTCGGGCAGTGGGGCGCACTCGCCGATGCCTTTGGCTCCCGGAACGTCGGGCGATGTGAGTTCTACCAGCCATATCTGCCGTGTCGTATATACTCCCCGCGATGTGTGGGCGGGCTGTTTGAAGTGCAGTGTGCGCCCGGTTATGGAAATGTTGAACCTGTCCATGGTTGTAAACTGTTGCGGTTATGGTAGTTTGGGGTACTTCTTGAAGTCTGGCTTGCGCTTTTCGAGAAAGGCTTTCCCGCCCTCTTGCGCCTCGTCGAGGAAGTAGTAGAGCATCGTGGCGTCGCCGGCCAGCTCCTGTATCCCGGCCTGTCCGTCAAGCTCGGCGTTGAGTCCTGCCTTTATCATGCGCAGTGCCAGCGGGCTGCGCTCCATCATGGTCTGCGCCCATTGCACACATTCGTCCTCAAGGCGGTCGAGTGGCACCACCTTGTTGACCATTCCCATGCGCTCAGCCTCCGCCGCGCTGTACTGGCGGCACATGAACCATATCTCGCGCGCCCTCTTCTGGCCCACTATCCGGGCGAGATAGCTTGCGCCGAAGCCCGCGTCGAACGAGCCTACCTTCGGCCCTGTCTGTCCGAACACGGCGTTTTCGGAGGCTATAGTCAGGTCGCACACGATGTGGAGCACGTGTCCGCCGCCTATGGCGTAGCCGTTCACCATGGCTATCACGGGCTTTGGCAGTGAGCGTATCTGCTTCTGCACGTCGAGCACGTTGAGCCTTGGCACTCCGTCGCCGCCCACATAGCCGCCGCGTCCCTTCACGTTCATGTCGCCACCCGAACAGAAAGCCTTGTCGCCGGCACCGGTCAGTATGACCACACCTATGCGTTGCGCCTCGCGGCACCACGCCAGAGCCTCCGACATCTCGGCAGTTGTGAGCGGCGTGAACGCATTGCGGTATCTCGGACGGTTGATTGTTATCTTGGCAATGCCGTCAAACTCCTCAAAAAGTATCTCCTTGAAGTCAAACTCCCCAATCCTTTTCCAATCTCTTTTTCCCATTTCTCCCGTTTGTCTTGTGGGTTGTCCGCAGTGTGCCGCAGGGACGGCATGCGTGACAACGTTATATAACTTTGCAAAAATAATGCTTAAAAGCGAGAAACGGAACATTAGCCATGGTTTTTTAGAGTGTTTTTACAATCTTGAGTCAGGTGGTCTTGACCGCATGGCTGCCACTTGCGGCACGACTCACGCCACTTGCGCTCCGCAACCCGGCGGTTTACGGGTGACGACCCGGACGTTTGCACTCCGTAACCCGGCCACTTTTAGTGCGTAACCCGGCGGTTTATTGGACGCGATTTATTATCTTTGCACACATAACAGACCAACTATACTATATTATAATGGGAGAATACATCGTCTCGGCGCGCAAGTACCGTCCGGCAACCTTTGACTCTGTGGTGGGCCAGTCGGCGCTTACCACAACGCTGAAGAACGCCGTGAAGAGCGGAAAGCTGGCGCATGCCTACCTTTTCTGCGGCCCCCGTGGGGTGGGGAAGACCACTTGCGCCCGCATATTCGCCAAGGCCATCAACTGCCAAAGCCCCACTTCCGACGGCGAAGCGTGCAACCAATGCGAGAGCTGCCGGTCGTTTAACGAGCAAAGGTCGCTGAATATCTTTGAGCTGGACGCCGCCAGCAACAACTCAGTGGAGCACATAAAGACCCTGATGGAGCAAACGAGGATACCTCCGCAGGTGGGTCGCTACAAGGTGTTCATCATTGACGAGGTGCATATGCTGTCCACAGCGGCGTTCAACGCCTTCCTGAAGACACTCGAAGAGCCGCCCGCACACGTGGTGTTCATCCTCGCAACCACCGAAAAGCACAAGATTCTGCCCACTATCCTGTCGCGTTGCCAGATCTATGACTTCGAGAGAATGACCGTGCGCGATACGGTTAGCCACCTGAAACGCGTGGCCGAGAGCGAGGGAATAGCCTGCGAGGACGAAGCACTCGCCGTGATAGCCGAGAAAGCCGATGGAGGTATGCGCGACGCACTGTCCATTTTCGACCAGGCAGCGAGCTTCTGCCAGGGCAAAATCACGTATGACAAGGTCATTGAAGACCTGAATGTGCTCGACTCGGACAACTATTTCCGCATCATAGACCTGTGCATTGAGAACCGTGCGGCGGACATTATGGTGCTGCTGAACGGCATAATAAACAAGGGATTCGACGGCGGGCTGCTCATAGCAGGGCTTGCCGGCCATGTCAGAAACGTGCTTATGGCCAAGGATGAAAGCACTCTGCCGCTGCTCGAAGTGGGCGAAAGGCAGTGCGAACGCTACCGCGAACAGGCCAAGAAGTGCGACACGCGCTTCCTCTACCGGGCACTGAAGCTGATGAACCAGTGCGACATCAACTACAAGCAGAGCGGCAACAAGCGGCTGCTCGTTGAGTTGACGCTGATAGAGATGGCCCAGCTCACACAACCCGACGACTCTCCGGCAGCGGGGCGCAGCCCCAAGAGACTGAAATCCCTGTTCCGAAATCTCATCCAGCAGCCCCGGCCTGCATCAAAGGCTCAGCAGGTGGCCTCGGCCGGGCAAGTCAGCAATGCCGCTGGACAGGTTGCAACACCTGTGGCGTATGCCGAGCCGGGAGAAACGGCATCAATGGTTCGGGAAACCGCACCGACTGGAAACACAACCGCACCGGCACCGGGCGGAAGCGAGGCAGTGAAGCGCGGAAAGCAGCCCACTGCCGTGTATAATGCGGCCGCACGGCCTGTACTGAAGGGCGACAAAGGCACGATAGGCTTCTCATGGAACAACATGAAACAGCAGAGCCGGCAGTCGAAAATAGTCGTTTTGCCCGGCACACTCGATGCCAATGACCCCAACGCACGGCCGAAAGACGAGAACAAAGAGTTCACCCAGCAGGACTTGGAGTACCAGTGGATGGCCATGTGTAACCGCATGCCGCAGCATTTGTGCGGTCTTGCCGCCCGAATGAAGAACATGATGCCGAAGATAACCGCCATGCCCGCGATAGAGGTGTGGGCGGACAACGGGTTGATACTTGAGCAGATGGAAGCCATAAAGGGCAGCATTGTCAGCACGCTGAAGCTCTATCTGGGCAACAACTCGATAACCGTTGACATGAAAGTGGCCGACAAGCCCCAAGGCATACGGGTACTCACGCGGCGCGAACAGTACGAAGAGCTGAGCAAACAGAACCCTGCCGTGGCGAAACTGCAGGAGATGTTCGGCCTGGAGCTGGCTTAGGTACGGCTTAGTGTTGGCTTAAGTTCGGTTTTATGTTGGCTTAAGTTAGGCTTAAAGCTGGCTTGAACAGCCGCAACTCATCGATATACAAAAAGCAGCAAGCGGAACTGCCGTGCCCCAAATGGGGGTTGCTTGTAGTTCCGCTTGCTGTTTGGAGTACCTAAGTGACGGTTGGAGAATACTTGGTACGGTCTTTACAGTCACTAAATGAGCGTCATGCCCATCTCTTTGCACTCCTTTCGCATCTCGTCAGGCCAGATGCTTGCCTGGATCTCGCCGATATGGCCTTTGTGAAGCAGCACCATGCACAGGCGGCTTTGGCCTATTCCGCCTCCGATACTTAGCGGCAGCTCGCCGTCAAGGAGCTTCTTGTGGAAGTAGAGCTGCTCCCTTTCCTCCTCGCCTTCGGCCTTCAGCTGGCGCAGGAGGGCTTCCTTGTCAACGCGGATGCCCATGGAAGAGAGTTCAAACGAGCGTCCCAGCACAGGATACCACACGAGTATGTCGCCGTTAAGCCCTGCATGGCCGTCGCAAGTGGGCGTTGACCAGTCGTCATAGTCGGGCGCACGGCCGTCATGTTTCTCTCCGTTGGACAGCCGTCCGCCTATTCCGATGACAAACACGGCTCCGTATTTCCTGCAGATGGCGTCTTCGCGTTCGTGGGGCGACTTGTCGGGGTACATCCGGAGCAGGTCTTCGCTGTGGATAAAGGTGATTTTTTCCGGCAGGAAGGGCTTTATCCGGGCGTAAGTCTCGCAGGTGAGGTACTCGGTGCGGCGTATGGCGGAGTAAATGCGCTCCACTACGCTCTTCAGGTAGTCCACTGTGCGCTCCTTAGCCGTTATGACAGCCTCCCAATCCCATTGGTCCACGTACAGCGAATGGAGGTTGTCCAGCTCCTCGTCGGCGCGTATGGCGTTCATGTCTGTGTATATTCCGTAGCCCGGTTCTATGCTATACTCGGCCAGAGACAGGCGTTTCCACTTGGCGAGAGAGTGCACCACTTCGGCCTTTGCGTCGTTCAGATCCTTTATGGGGAACGTTACCGCCCGCTCAACGCCGTTCAGATCGTCGTTGATGCCCAGTCCCTTGAGCACAAAGAGCGGTGCTGTGACGCGCCGGAGGCGCAGTTCGGTGGATAGGTTCTGCTGGAAAAAGTCCTTAATCAGCTTTATGCCCTGCTCTGTCTGCTTGGTATCGAGCAGCGGTTCGTAGCCTATTGGCCTGATAATGTTTGCCATGCGATGGTTGTCTTTGGTTTTTTGTGGTTTATGTTGCCCCGTTGTGCCGCCCGGATGCGCCGTCCGCCGTCGGGTGCGGCGGCGTTTCCGTTGCGCAACAGGTCTTGCAAAGGTACGCTTTTCGTGTTAAAATGCGCACAAAAGCGGCGGTTTATTTTGCAAAAGGTTCGCATTTCCGCCTTTTGGCTTTCCTCTTTTGTACGTTTTGGCGGCGGCTTGCGACAAAAAAGAAACACGGAAACGGCCGGCAAGAACCGCAGTTGTGGCATGAAACCATGCCTTCCGGTTCTTGTCGGCCGCCTCTTTCGTGTGCCTTGTTGTACTGTCTGCCTGTCCGTGGCGTGCTGTTGCGCCGCCGGACTACTTCTTTTCCTCCATGTCACCCTCCACGTAGAGGCGCGTCATCTCCACCTTTCCGTTTGTGCGGACGGTGATTGACTTCTTGAAGGGGCCGGGAAATTTGCCCGCACCGTTGTATGTGACCTTGATTTCGCCCTTTTGGCCGGGCAAAATGGGCTTCTTTGTATATTCGGGCACGGTGCATCCGCAGCTGGCAACGGCCTGGTTGATGATCAGAGGTGCGGTGCCCACGTTGGTGAAGGAGAACACTCCCGACACCTTGGGCGACGCTTCGGAGAACTTTCCGAAGTTGATAACAGTCTTGTCAAACTTGATTTCGGCTTGTTTCTGCCCGTCTGCGTTTTGTGCAAGGGCGGTTGCCATACCGCAAACAAGCAGGCAAATGATAAGAACAATCTTCTTCATTGTATTCTTCTTTTATGTTTTGACGTGGCAAAAGTACTCCCTTTTTCTTGTTAACGGTGATATGCCGCCCGTTATTTGTCTTATTTTAACATAGTACACACGCACTGTAACTATTCAGCGGTAGCCAAATAGGGCGCAGTTTAAAACTTCCGTGGCGGCATGAGACCTATTCTACCCGAATATCATGCAGACATGATAGAGAACTGATGCGAATCTTGTATCTTTGCCAGCATGAAAAAGAACGC
>CAVAPI010000069.1:0-11934 GCA_963590445.1 Lachnospiraceae bacterium
CACGATTCGAGGTCGAGTCCGTCGCCGTTCTGGGCAAACCACGGGTTGCGGATGGCCACGTTGCGCAGCGTAAGGTCTTCGCACATGAGCGGATGCAGGTTCCATCCGGGTGAGTTCTCGAACGTTGCGTCCTCAAGAAGCACCCGCTTGCAATTGGTAAACGACAGCAGCGCCGGGCGCAGATAGTCGTGAATCCTGTTCCATGAGGCATCGTCGTTCTTGCTGAACGCCTCCGCTATCAGCCGGTTGTCGTTGCTTATGTCGCGTATTCCGGCCGACGGATACCAGACGTTCTGCGCTTTGTTGAGCGCACCTCCCTCACATAGCTTCGCCCACTGGCCGGGTGTCAGCTTGCTTTTCTTCACCGGACGCCAGTTTTCCCCGCTTCCGTTGAACACTCCATTGCCCGTTATGGCTATGTCTGTCGCCCCGTTGGCAGTCAGAGGCGACATACAGCGGTGCGATTTTACGCCTTCGAATGTTGATGCAACGAGCGGATAGTCGGCGCGGTTGGGCGAGAAAAGCACCAAGGCCCCGTCTTCCAGATGCAGCTCTATGTGGCTTTTCAGCTCTATCGGGCCTGTCAGCCACACTCCGAACGGCACGTTGAGTCGTCCGCCGCCATGCTCTTCAAGGTGCTTTATGGCCTTTGCGAAGTTCAGGGTATTGAGTGTCTTGCCGTCGGGCACGCCCCCGAAGTCGGTTATGCATACATTATATAATGGTATGTCCGGCTCTTCCACCCGGTTCATGGCAAAGGGGAGGTTGTCGTACAGCCCGTTGTTGTTTGCAACCTTGGCATTGTCGTTTGCAACCTTGGCGTTTGCGGTTGCAAAGAGCAGGATTGCCGCTGCAAGAACCAGCGCGTTTCTGACGGAGTGCCGTATGCTTTTCATCTTATTCTTGCCGTTATTCTGTTCAAATCCTTATCGCGGCTTGACGTGCCGACACTGATTTCGTATGTTCCGGGCAGCACACGCATGGTGTTGGTGGCTTTGTCCCAACCCTCAAACGCACTTCGGGGGAAGTCAATCTCCACGGTCTTGGTCTCTCCGGCGTTGAGTTCCACCTGACGGAAGCCGCGCAGAGTCTTCAAAGGCCCCTCTGTATCGGCTGTATTGCGCACGTATGCCTGTACGGTCTCGATGCCTTTGCGCTTGCCGGTGTTGGTTACGCTCACGCTCAGCTTGCCCTTTTTGGTGTCGTACTTGGGCTTGCCGACGGCGAAAGTGGTGTAGCTGAGACCGTAACCGAACGGGAAAAGCGGCTCACCACGGAAGTATCGGTAGGTGCGGTTGGCCATTCGGTAGTCCTCAAAGTCGGGAAGCTGGGTCGTGTCCCGATAGAATGTTACTGGCAACTTGCCGCTTGGGTTGTAGTCACCGAACAGGATGTCGGCCACAGCCCGGCCTCCCTGCTCACCGCTATACCATGCCTGGATGATGGCATCGCAGCTTTGGCTTTCGGGTACAAGCCCCATGGCACCGCCGGAACAGGTTATCAGTATCACTGTCTTGCCGGCTTCGTGCAGGGCTTTCAGCAGGTTGCGCTGCACCAGCGGCAGCTCTATGTCGGTACGGTCGCCGCCCCTGAAGCCCGGTTCGTTCACTTTCATCTCCTCACCCTCCAGTCTCGGCGATATGCCCCCGACGAATACCACCGTGTCTGCCTGGCCCGTCTCGCCAAGCAGTTGGGATATTGTGGGCGAACCCTTGCTTACAAGGTCAAATTGCATTACGGCCATGCCGCTTTCCTGCACATAGTCTATCTGCAACCTGTACTTCCGGCCGGCCTTGAAGGTGCGTTTCTTCTCCTTATAGTTGATGCGCTGGCGCGATTTCCATTCGTTTATTACCGTGTCTCCGTTGATTATCACCCGCGCCTTGTCGTCTGCTCCAAGCGAAAGCGTCAGCTCCATGTCGTCAAGGGGCGTAAACTCGCCCTCGTACCGGGCGGAGAAGTTCTCAAGATTGACCCCCGGCGCAAACACGGTGGCTCCTCCGTTGCTCTGGTTTATGGGTTCGGCGATGGTAGTTGTGGCTGCCGGTTTGCCCGTCATGCCGGTATTGTTCCAGTAAGTGGCCTTCATGCCCCTTGCTCCGTCGCCGTTTGTGAGCAGAGAGAATAGGCTTGTGTTGGCCTCACTGCGCGTCAGGCCGCACGCAGGTATGTATTTCACGTTGCCAATCTTTTGCCTTATGCCCTCAAGCACGGTGATTGTCCTGGCGGGATAGCCGTTGTAGTTGCCCCACATCATTACGGAATCGTTGGCGTTGGGTCCCATTACCACCACGCCACTGCCGCCCTTGCCGAGCGGAAGCACGCCGCCCCGGTTCTGAAGCAGCACGGTTCCCTTGCGCGCAATGTCGAGTGCCAACTGCTTGTGTGGCTTGCTGCCCACCACACTCATGGGGATCTTTGTCCATTCCACAAGCTCGTCGGAGTCGAAGTCGCCCAGTTCGAAGCGGGCAACGAGCAACCGGCGCAGACTGGTGTCAAGCTCTGCCTCGCTTATCTCGCCGCGTTCCACGGCCAAAGGCAGGCTCTTGTAGTTGGAACCGCACTCCACGTCGGTGCCCGACCTTACCGCTTTTGCCGAAGCAGAGGCGGCGTCGGGCGACACACCGTGCCTGTCCTTCACCCAGAAGTCGGTGATGGCGCCGCAGTCGCTGGTGATAAGTCCCTTGAACCCCCACTCGTCGCGCAGTATCTGCCGCTCGTAGCGGTTGTTACCGCAGCACGGCTCACCGTCGATGCGCTGGTAGGCACACATGACTTCGGCGACATTGCCCTGTTGCACCAGGGTTTTGAAGGCCGGAAGATACGTTTCCCACAGGTCACGTTCGGGAAGCCGCTCAAGATTGAACGAGTGGCGGTTCCATTCCGGGCCGCTGTGCACGGCAAAATGCTTGGCACAGGCCAGCAGCTTGCGGTATTTGCTGTCGGAAGGGCCTTGCAGTCCGCGCACAACTGCCAGCCCCATGCGCTCCGTGAGGTAGGGGTCTTCGCCGTAGGTCTCCTGTCCGCATCCCCAGCGAGGGTCGCGGAATATGTTGATGTTGGGTGTCC
The DNA here is from genome assembly GCA_963590445.1 of Lachnospiraceae bacterium. Lineage (GTDB taxonomy): Bacteria > Bacteroidota > Bacteroidia > Bacteroidales > Bacteroidaceae > Prevotella. Next base: position 3,070 of record CAVAPI010000069.1, read on the forward strand.
AGAACGACAATCCCTGGTATCTCTTCGGTTCACCCTGCCGCTTGGCTTCGCTGTTCTTGGCTCTCGCCTCATCGCTCACGGCGGTGAACACGCGTTCGAGCAGCGCGTCGTCCCACGACGAGGCCATGGCCGTGGTGATGGGGAACACTGTGGCGAAACCGTTGCGCCCGACTCCGTGCAGCGCTTCGTTCCACCACTCGAACCGTGGTATGCCCAGTCGGGTGATGGCGGGCGATCTGTCCATCATCAGTTGGCACTTCTCGTTGAGCGTGAGCCGCTTCAACAGGTCATCGGCGCGCTGTTCGGCCGGAAGTGTCGGGTCTTTGTAGAGTGTGGTCTGTGCCGTGGTGCAGGTGTAGCACGCTGTTGCAATGGCTATGGATAAGAGTCTCTTCATGTTTTGATGTCATTTTATGGATATTTTCTTGCTTCCTATTGTGTATATGCCTTTGGCCAGACGTCCTGTGTCGTGGCCTACGGGCTTGCCGTCGCCCGGTGCTGTCTGCCCCGCAATGGTCACGTTTCCCTGGCGGAGTTGCAGGGTTGGGTTCTGGCGTATCGTTCCCGACACATCGAAGACGATTGTCCGTGCGCCGTTCTGTTCGCCAGCCCAGCGCAACGTGCCTTCCGCGCCGTCGTCGGCCAGTGAGTTGACGTGAAGAACCGCACCTCCGCGTCCGCCGGTGACGTAGCGACCGAAGCCTTCCGCGCCCGGAAATGCCGGCAGCTTCTCCTTCCCGGCGGCTTCGGCTGCCAGTGTAATGGCACAAAAAGCCACTGCTGTCAGTAAAAGTCTTCCCATTGTTGTAAGGTTTTTAGTAATATTTTGGTTGTAGTCTATTGTTTCCCGTTTCGGCCAATCGCTTTTGACCCTTTGCAAAGTTACACTTTTTCTTCAAAAGGCAAGGGATTGGTAAATGCATATTTATATTTTGAAGAAGGGTAGTACTGGCAGTGTGACCGATGAGAGGGACGAAAAGCCGTCTTACAGACTGCGCCTTCAAGAAATTGTATGGGTCTTTTCAAAAAACATATGCATTTTCGGCAAAAATGTATGCAATCTTTGGCGAAAATGTATGCAATCTTTTTTAATGACAAAAGCGCCGGTGACTTGACATTATGCTAACGGGCTGGAAATCAATGTAGTGCGCTGTCGGATGATAACAGCCTCCTTTGTCGCTCGTAACTCCACGGGAAAAGGGTGGGAAAAGCACCGTTTTTCAGCATCAAAGCCCATCGTTTTTCCCGCATAGTGCCACAGTTGCGCCTCTCATCGTGCGTTCCGTTGCATCCGGCACTGCATTTTTGTGCATTATGTGCACGGGAAAGCGTAAAAATATGCAGAAAGGCTTGCCGGTCTGCATAAAGTTGACTATCTTTGCAGCCGCAAACGCATAAACATACATAAGAAAATGAGAGGAAAGACCAAGAAAGAGAGGCTGGAAGCCATACGGCTGATAGTGTCGAGCAGCGAGATAGGCAGTCAGGAGGAGCTGCTCGCCGCACTGCGCCAAGAGGGCTTCACCCTGACACAGGCCACGCTGAGCCGCGACCTGAAGCAGCTGAAGGTGGCCAAGGCCGCCAGCATGAGGGGCAACTATGTGTATGTGCTGCCCAACGTCACGATGTACAAGCGCGTGAGCACGCCCGGACAGATAAAGGAGATGCTGCGCGTGCCTGGCTTCCTCTCGATAACATTCTCCGGCAACATCGGTGTGATAAAGACACGCCCCGGCTATGCCAGCAGCATAGCCTACAACATCGATTCGGGCAACATCCCCTACATTCTCGGCACGATAGCCGGCGACGACACCATAATGATAGTAGTCAAGGAGGAGGCCACCGAGGCCGACGTGGTGAGTGCGCTGGAGAAAGTAGTACCCGACATAGAAAAGAGTTAACCAAAACCTGTAATGGAAGATATTGAAGTTATGGTGGCAGGCCCGCAGCATGAGAGCTACGTTGACACCATTCTTGAGACAATGGCGGCCGCAGCCAAGGTGCGCGGCACCGGAATAGCCAAGCGCACCCACGAGTATGTGACCACTAAGATGATTGAGGGCAAGGCCGTGATAGCCCTGTGCGGCGACCGCTTTGCGGGTTTCAGCTACATCGAAACGTGGGGCAACAAGCAGTATGTCACCACATCGGGACTGATCGTTTCGCCCGACTTCCGCCACCGCGGAGTGGCAAAGAACATCAAGGACCTCACGTTCACTCTGGCGCGCACCCGGTGGCCGAAGGCAAAAATATTCAGTCTCACCAGCGGTTCGGCGGTGATGAAGATGAACACCCACTTGGGCTATCTGCCCGTAGTGTTTGCCGACCTCACCGACGACGAGGCGTTCTGGCGCGGATGTGAAGGATGCATCAACGTGGATGTGCTGCACCGGACCGAACGACGCTACTGCATCTGCACCGGCATGCTCTACGACCCGGCAGACCATCCCGACGAGAAACTGCCCGTGACGCTGCCGCCCGATGTGCTCGAACGCATAAAGAAGGCGGAAAGCGCCGACAAGTAAACGGGCACGGGCAAGAGAGCTAAAAGAACAAGAAAACAAAAGGAAAAAACACAATAGACTATGGCAAAGAAGAAAGTGGTTGTGGCCTTCTCAGGAGGTCTTGACACGTCCTACACAGTGATGAAGCTGGCACAGGACGGATATGAAGTGTATGCAGCGTGCGCCAACACAGGAGGATTCAGCGATGAGCAGCTGCAAAAGAACGAAGAGAACGCCTACAAGCTGGGCGCAAAGCAATACGTGACGCTCGACGTCACCCATGAGTACTACGACAAGTCGCTCAAGTACATGATATACGGCAACGTGATGCGCAACAACTGTTACCCCATATCAGTGTCGTCCGAGCGCATATTCCAGGCCATCGCCATCGCGCGCTACGCCAACGAGATAGGCGCAGACGCCATTGCCCACGGTTCCACTGGAGCGGGAAACGACCAGATACGTTTCGACATGACGTTCCTCGTTATGGCGCCCGGCGTGGAGATAATCACTCTTACGCGCGACAAGGCTCTGTCAAGAAAGGAAGAGGTTGACTACCTCAATGACCACGGCTTTACCGCCGATTTCACAAAGTTGAAGTACTCTTACAACGTAGGTATTTGGGGAACAAGCATCTGTGGAGGCGAATTGCTCGACCCTGCACAGGGATTGCCCGAAGAGGCTTACCTCAAGCACGTCACCAAGCAAGAGGAGTCGCTGCTGAAGATAACGTTCGAACGCGGCGAGATAAAGGCCGTCAACGGAGAGGAGTTCGACGACAAGGTGAAGGCGATACAGAAGATTGAGGAGATAGGCGCGGCCTATGGCATCGGGCGCGACTGCAATGTCGGCGACACTATAATAGGTATAAAGGGACGAGTTGGCTTCGAGGCCGCCGCTCCCAAGCTGATAATCGAGGCTCACCGCTTGCTGGAGAAGTCAACTCTGAGCAAGTGGCAGCAGTACTGGAAAGACCAGGTGGCCAACTGGTACGGTATGTTCCTCCACGAGAGCCAGTATCTTGAGCCGGTTATGCCCGACATCGAGGCCATGCTCACCTCGTCGCAGCGCAACGTAAGCGGCACTGCCATTCTCAAGCTGCGCCCTCTGGGCTTCGAGACAGTGGGCGTTGACAGCGACAACGACTTGACAAAATCGAAGCTCGGTGAGTATGGTGAGATGCAGCACGGCTGGACTTCCGACGAGGCCAAGGGCTTCATCAAGGTGCTCAGCACTCCACTGCGGGTGTACTACGGAATACACCCCGACGAGAAAAGATAACGTTTGGGTGAAGAGTGAAGAATTGTAGTGAGACTAAAAGATTGGGCTATTGAATTCTTCACTTTTCATTCCTAATTCTTCATTTTCCACTTTCCATTCTTAATTCAAACCCATGATAAAAGTAGGAATATTAGGAGCAGCGGGATATACCGGAGGTGAGTTGATACGCCTCCTGCTCAACCACCCCGAAGCAGAGATAGTGTTTGCCAACAGCGAGAGCAACGCCGGCAACCTTGTTGCCGACGTACATGAGGGACTTTACGGCGACACCGACCTTAGGTTCACCGCCGGGATGCCATTCGATAAGGTTGACGTGGTGTTCTTCTGCTTCGGACACGGCAAGAGCGAGGCTTTCCTCAAGGAACACACCGTGCCGCAGGGAGTGAAGATAATAGACCTTGCACAGGACTTCCGTCTGGCCGCCCCAGGCAACGACTTCGTTTATGGTTTACCGGAAATCAACAGCGAAAGGATTGCACAGGCCATGCATGTGGCCAACCCCGGCTGCTTCGCCACCTGCATACAGCTCGGACTGCTGCCGGCGGCAAAGATGCAGTTGCTCAAGGGCGACATTGCCGTAAATGCCATAACGGGATCGACAGGCGCGGGGCAAAAGCCGTCGGCTACGACACACTTCTCTTGGCGCATGGGCAACATGAGCATCTACAAGGCTTTCAACCACCAGCACGTGCCTGAGATAAAGCAGAGCCTGAAGCAGACGCAAGGGAAACTTGATGCCGAGATAGACTTCATTCCCTACCGTGGCGACTTCGCCCGTGGCATATTCGCCACCGAGGTGGTACGCACCGACTTGCCTCTGGAGCAAATCGTAGAGGGCTATAAGGAGTTCTATGCCGACGCTAAATTCACTCACTACGTTGACAAGGCTATCGACATGAAGCAGGTGGTGAACACAAACAAGTGTCTCGTTCACTGTGACAAGTATGGCGACAAGCTGCTCATAACCTCCACCATCGATAACTTGCTCAAGGGAGCCGTGGGACAGGCCGTGCAGAACATGAACCTGATGTTCGGCATTGATGAGACCGCAGGACTAAGGCTGAAGCCAAGCGCATTCTAACTGAAGAGTGAGGAATGAAGAATTATAATGTGAATTAGACAATATGAAACTTTTCGACGTATATCCACTGTTTGACATAAACATAGTAAAAGGTGACGGCTGCCATGTCTGGGACGACAAAGGCCAGCAATACCTCGACCTGTATGGCGGTCACGCTGTGATAAGCATCGGGCATTGCCACCCGCACTATGTAGAGATGATGACCGCACAGCTGAACAAGCTCGGCTTCTACAGCAATTCCGTGATAAACGATTTGCAACGCCAACTGGCCAAACGGCTTGGACAGGCAAGCGGCTATGACGACTATCAACTGTTCTTGGTGAACAGTGGCGCCGAGGCCAATGAGAACTGCCTGAAGCTGGCCTCGTTTAAGACTGGGCGTACACGCATATTGTCTGCACAAAAGGCGTTCCACGGACGCACGTCGCTTGCCGTAGAGGCTACCGACAATCCCAAGATAATAGCCCCCATCAACGACAACGGCCACGTGACCTATCTGCCGCTCAACGACCTTGAAGCGTGGGAGTGCGAACTGGCCAAGGGCGACGTTTGCGCCTGCATACTTGAATGCATACAGGGCGTGGGCGGCATAAAGTTGGCCACAGAGGAGTTTGCCAAGGGACTTCAAGAGGCGTGCAAGAAGCACGGCGCGGTACTTGTATGCGACGAAATACAATGCGGTTACGGACGCAGTGGCAAGTTCTTTGCCCACCAGTGGCTGGGCATACGCCCCGACCTCATCTCGGTGGCCAAGGGCATCGGCAACGGATTCCCCATGAGTGCGGTGCTCATATCGCCCGACTTCACTCCTGTCTATGGACAGCTCGGCACCACTTTCGGCGGCAACCACCTGGCCTGCACTGCGGCTTTGGCAGTACTCGACGTGATGGAGAGCGAGAATCTTGTTGACAATGCGCGAGAGACGGGTGAATATGCCATGACCAAACTGAAGGAACTGCAAGCAAGCTGTAGCCACATCGTTGATATTAGGGGACGCGGACTGATGATAGGCATTGAGTTTGACGTGGAACAAAAGCCCATACGCAACCGACTCGTACACGACCAACACTGCTTTACTGGATGTACCGGTACCAATACACTACGACTCTTGCCGCCTCTATGCTTTACCAAGGCCATGGCCGACGAGTTCATAGAGAAGCTGAAACGCGCCATCGGATAAGACATTATTCTGAACATACTATTGTTTGTTACGGCGGCAATTATAGAACCGCCATTACCAACAACCCAACAACAATGAAAATAGCAGTAATAGGAGCGGGAGCAATGGGCGGTGCAATGGTGCGCGGCTTCCTCAAAGGCGACATGTTCGCAGCATCAGACATAACAGTAAGTGCGCCATCTCAAGCCACACTCAACCGCTTTGCCGACACGGGTGTAAGCCTGACAAACGACAATGCCGTGGCCGCTGAACAGGCCGATGTGGTATGCGTGGTGGTGAAACCATGGATAGTGCAGCAGGTACTCACCGAAATTAAGACAGTAATGGACTACAAGCGGCAGATGCTTGTGGTGGTGGCCGCCGGCGTAAGCGGCAAGGCCATAAACGAATGGGCGGAACAGGAGGCAGGACAAAGGCCGCAGTCGCTGCTCGTAATACCCAACACGGCCATCGAAGTGATGAGCAGCATGACCTTCATAGCTCCCGTAAACGCTACGGAGTCCACGGTGCGTCTCGTTAGCGATATATTCAGCGAGAGCGGCGAGGTGGTTGTGGTCGAGGAGAAGATGCTGCCGGCCGGCATCACCATTGCCTCATGTGGCATAGCCTATGCCATGCGCTATGTGCGCGCAGCTACAGAAGGAGGCGTGGAGATAGGGTTCCGTGCCGACATGGCTAAGCGCATAGTGCTGCAAACAGTAAAGGGAGCTGTGGCTCTGCTGCAAACCAACGGCAACCATCCCGAAGCCGAAATCGACAAAGTGACTACTGCCGGGGGCGTAACCATCAAGGGACTTAACGAGATGGAGCACGCCGGATTCAGCAGCGCGGTAATCCGAGGATTGAAGGCTGGACTGAAATAATGTTCCGTCACTTTGTCCCGCCTATCTGCACACAAGGAATAATCCAACACCTTATGGACAAGACAAGTTCAACAATAAGACACTTCGTTGCGGCGACATTGCTTGCGCTGTTGCCTGTATTGTCTGCGGCACAAACAGACAAGGATACCATTGATGTTCTAAAATCCATAGCCCTTCCACTACTCGACATCGAGACAGAGAACAATGTCAATCCCACATTCACCCCCATAGAAGCGCCTGAAGGCTGCTGGGGGTTGGGTATCACCGACAACGACTATGTGGCCGGACGCTTGCAGATAACGTTGCTTGACTCCACACTATACGACAGCGGCGACTATGTAAAGGACAAGTCTGGCTTGAGGATAAAGGTGCGCGGCAACACGTCGGCAGTGTATTTTGAACAAACGCCCTACAAGCTGAAGTTGTCTAAGAAGGCGGATTTGCTGTTGCGCGACGACAAGACGCAGAAGAACAAGAACTGGGCATTGCTAAGTACACAGCTTACGGGCAATCTTTTCTTTACCCTTGCCGGACTTGAGGCGGCACGCATCGTTGGCATGCCATGGGAACCAGAAGTGAGGTTTGTCAACGTGGTGCTCAACGGACGTTACATCGGACTGTACAACTTAATTGAGACTATCGAGCGTGCTGATTCGCGAATACAAATCGATGATAGCGGCTTTGTAGTAGAGAACGACGCCTATTGGTGGAACGAAGGAGACGCCTACTTCCATACACCGCACCAAGTGTCGGGCATGGGCTACACTTTCAAGTATCCCGACTATGAGGATGTTGACTCGCAGCGCGTGGCACAAATAAAGGATATCATGGAAACTGCTGAGGATGCACTGTGGAACGGCGGCGAAGTTGACAGTATGTTCGACTACACATCATTTGCAAAATGGCTGATAGCCCACGACCTGCTTGGCTCTACCGATGCGGCAGGCACCAACATATATTATGTAATGGAGGCTATCGGCTCTGACGGCAATGCCTTGAAGCCTTTGCAAGCCGGCCCGTTGTGGGATTTTGGTTCTATTTTCAAGGCTAACGGCTCCGATTGGAGCGTACAGCACACAAGTGAGATAACGTACTATCCGCAACTGTTCAAGCGCGAGAAGTTCGCAAGCGAATACATACGGCTCTTCAACGCATTGAAGTCAACATTCGCAAGCGACATCGCCGAACGGCTCAACAATGTCAACGCCACCTATGGGGAGGCCATCGGCCAAAGCATCGACATCGACAACAGCGACTACTCTGGCATTGACCGGCAAATCAACGAACTTATAGACAAGTTCGCCCAACGCATAAACACAGTTGACAGTCTCATTAAGCGCGAATACTCCACACTTGACATCGAAGCCACGACGGCACAAGCCAGTAAACGTCACACTACAACGAGGCTCATAGACATGGCGGGACGAGACTTCACCGGCATCGACCCCCAAGCACTGCCCTGCGGCATCTACATCGAGAAGATGGCCGACGGAAGCGTGAGGAAGCGCATTGTAACAAATAAAGGACGGTTATAAAGCATGAAACGTAGTTGCCGCTTGCTCGTTTCTCTGACGATGGCAAGAGCGGCTGCGGTTGTTGCTCCGCAGACAAGTTGTGTGACGGAGACGGTAGCCAATCTTGCTCCGTCCGTCGGCAACCGAAAGACTATTGGTATCCGGTAAACTCAATAAGCGCTTGGTATGTGGAAATCAGCGCAAACACCAGCATATACCGGCTTGTATTTATCGGCATTTGACTCCGACTATAGTACAAATGCGTCAATAACGGTTGTTCAAATGTTGCAAAACGATGTAGAAACGATTTGTTTCAGCACTATTCACGCCCATAAAGACGCTTTGTGGACGTTCTCTATTAGCTTTGCATCCGAATAACAACCCCGTTTACCTAAAACAACATTCCATATGAAAAAAGGATTCTTAGTGCTCTTCGTGCTGT
>CAVAPI010000070.1:0-11856 GCA_963590445.1 Lachnospiraceae bacterium
AGAGCACCTGACTGTTAATCAGGGGGTCGTTGGTTCAAGCCCATCTTGAAGCGCAAAAATCCGAGGAAATCCTCGGATTTTTTGTTTTATCCCAATGCTTTTGTCTTCTTGAAGCGGGCTTCCAGACTCACGGGAGCACGCTTTCAGCCTCGCAAGGTGCGGGTTACGGGTGCCAAGTGTGCGGGTTGGCACCCGAAAACATGGCGCTTGGCTGCCGTAACCCGCACACTTGGGCGGAGGGATTGTGTCACTTGCAGTATTCAAGTACACCGAGACCGCTGGCCATCCACACCTCCATGCGTCCGGCACCACGGTGGTTCCAGGCGTAATAGGGTATGAGTGTGAGCTGCGCGTCGGCCACCTGTATGCGCCCGGAGGCATCCTGCGACAGGCACTGGCCTGAGGTGGATATGGTTTTCAGCCCGCCTATGAGCTTGGGGCTGTCGGTTACGGTGAAAACGGGTTGCTTCGGCAGCACGAAACCGAACACGTCGAAGCTGTTGTCTGGCCACTCCGCACAATATACGAGCGGCCCCCGCTCCACGGCAACGCGCCCCCGGTCGGCCTCAACCTTGGCGTTGGCCGCCACAGTGCGAGGGGTCATGTCGAAGTGGAGGCGCACTTCGTCGCCCTTACTCCACCGGCGGTCGATGGCGAGATAGCCGTTTTGCAGTTCGCCTGTGACCTTCTGCCCGTTGACAGTGACGGTATAGGCGGTGGTTTTGCCGTCGCTGAACGAATAGAGGTCGCCTGGCACCACCTGTCCGCGCACCCATCCCGGTATGCGTACGAGCATGCGGAACTGCTTGGCGGCGGTCTTTTCCACACGTATGGCCACGTCGCCGTCCCACGGATACTGTGTTTCCGTGCGCAGGGTGACGTTCTTTCCGCCCACGCTGACGGTGGATGTGTTGCCCATGAAGAGGTTTACGTAGAGGTCACTGCCCCTTACGGCATATACATAGCCCGGCACTGACGGGATGAAGCGGCACAGATTGCTGGGGCAGCAGGCGCATCCGAACCACGGCTGGCGTTCCATTGAGCCTCCGTTGTTGAACTTGTACTTGCCGTTACAGGCCAGTGGGTTGGGGTAGAAGAAGCGTCCGCCATCGACACTCATGCCGCTTATCACTCCGTTGTAGAGTGTCCGCTCCAGACAGTCGATGTATTTGGCGTCGCCATGCAGCAGGAACATGCGCTGATTCAGGTAAACCATCGATATGGCGGCGCAGGTTTCGTTGTATGCAGTGAGGTTCGGCAGCTCGTAGTTGTCGCCGAAAGCCTCGCCGGAGTGGCGTGCCCCGACTCCTCCGGTGAGGTAGTACTTGCGCGAAACGATGTTGTTCCATATAGCGTCGATGGCCTTTATGTAGGAAGAGTCGCCGGTGAGTGCGGCCACATCGGCCATTCCGGCGTACATATAGCCGGCGCGCACTGCGTGGCCTACGGCTTCGGTCTGCTCAACCACTGGCTTGTGGCTCTGCGAATACGTCTTGCGTATCTTCGTCTTGCCCCGATAGTCGAGCAGGAACTTGGCTTCGTCGAGATATTTGCGCTCTCCTGTGAGCACATAGAGCCGTGCCAGTGCCATTTCGGCTATCTGATGGCCGGGCACAACGCACGCCTGCCCCTTGCCGGGCCCCACTTCGCGCACCACACAGTCGGCATAACGGCGGGCTATGTCGAGGAATTTGCGCGAGCCGGTGGCCTGATAGTGGGCGCAGGCTGCATCGACCATGTGGCCGAGATTGTACAGTTCGTGGCTGAGATCCTCCTCTTTCTCCCACCTTTTCGTGCCGGACCACTTGTGCGGCTTGGCCGGATTGATGGTGCGTGCGGTGTAGAGATAGCCGTCAGGTTCCTGTGCTGCGGCCACTATGTCGAGCACTGAGTCGATGTAGGCTTCCAGTTTCTTGTCGGGAAAGGTCTGGAGCACGTAGCTCGCGCCCTCGATTGTCTTATACACATCGGTGTCATCGAAGGAGAAACCCATGAACTTCGACACGTCATAGTCGGCGGACGGGTGGGCTGCACGCACGAAGTTTTCGTAGCGACCCTCGCTCTGGCACTTGCTGAAGGCCAGGGGTATGGTCACTTCGCGGGCGGCTTTCACGCGCTGACCCCAAAAGGTGTTGGGCGTAATCCTTACCGATGTGAACGGCACTTGGGTTATCGGATAGCCCGTGGAGGGCGTGTCTTTCCTTGCGGCGGAGGCGCTGACGGCCACAAAGGCAAGGAAAACAGGCAGCAATGCTTGTCTTTTCATAATGGGATGGTATTGTTTCTAAAACTTGTCCTTGGTCTGTATCTCGTCTTTCCACGCGTGGTCTTTGGGGAAAGGCTGCCCTCCCCAAGCCTTAACCTGCGTCCACGGTTCGGCCGGAGCCGTCCAGAAGGCATCGGAAGCGGGCAGTCCGAGGGGCATGAATGCCAGTGAGGCCATGTAGAGGCTGCCGTTGTTGGTGTACCAGTCGGCCGTTGAGGGCTGGCTACCGCAGAATCCTATGGTGAGAAAGCCGCCCTTGTTGAAGTTGTTCTGGGTGTCAAACATACGGTGCATCACCTTTGTAAGGGCGCTGCGCACCTGCCCTTGGCTCAGTTCCTTGGGCAGTTGTCCGTGCCAGGCCACCAGTGCGAGCGGCTGCATGGCCGCCAGACGGTAGGGAGTGGAGCGTCCGATGACGGGGAAAGTGCCCTCCGGCGATATGAAACGCTCAAGGATGACGGCGTGTTTCTGTGCCCTTCGCAACGCCCTCTTGTGGTATTGTCCGTAGTCTATGCGCGTGTTGGCCTTGGCGTCCACCATGTTCTGCAGCGTCTCAAGGTACATTGCGTGGAACACATAGCTGCTGTAGTAGTCGAAAGCGAACGTGGGGCCGTCGGCATACCAGCCGTCCCCAACGTACCATTCCTCCACTTTGCGCACGGCACTGTTCACCCTGTAAACGTCGTAGGGCGCACCGGCCTTGGCAAGGAAGCTTTCTATGGTTGACGAGAAAAGCAGCCAGTTAGTGTAAGGGGGGTCTATGCGGCGCAGACGGGTGAACTCTTCTATGTAGCGTTGCTTGGTCACGTCGTCCAAGGGTTGCCACAAGGCGTCGTATCCCCGTATGAAACTCTCCGCAAGATAGGCGGCATCGACAAGCGTCTGGCCTTCCTTGCGCCACAGGAGGTAGTCCGGCGACTGCGGATCCACGGCGTTCTTGTAGCTTTGCAGTGCCCACTGGCGCAGCTGGGCGCGCTGTTTGCCCTCGGCAGTGCCGTCGTCGGGCAGCGAAAGCCACGGGGCCAGTCCGGCCATGAGCCTTCCGAAGCACTCCATGTAGGCCACCCGGCGGTCGCGTCCGTCCCAGGTGGGACTCAGTTCCAGCTCCATATTCTTCTGCAACTCGCCCCTGCTCATGTTCGAGAGCACGGGTTCGGCCATCTTGTAGGCCAGTTCGCACCAGTATTCACGGTCGGTCTGCACCGCCGTCTTCTTCTTTGCCCACACGTTTGTCTGCGGTATGGCCAGCAGAAGTGCAAGGGCGATGACAGCAATTCCTTTTGTTTTCATTCGCTATATCATTAGGTTATACAATAAATAATGTCAGGTTCGCATGGTGTCGTGCCTGTCCCGTGTGGGCAAATGCCCGGATTGTCGCGGCAACTGTAGTGGCAAATTTACACATATCCGCCTGATACGGCAAGCAAAGGGGGCGGAAAAAGCTGCAAAATCGTCCGAAAAACAGGCAAAGGGAGGCTTGCGGAGGTCAAAAAGCCGTTCGGGAATAAGAAAAGGGGTCGTGCCTCACGGCACAACCCCTCGGTTATATGAAGATTTACAATCCGATTGGGAATCAGAAGTCCATGTGGTCGAGCGAGTCATTGAAGTCCTTAGGCTCGTGACTGCCGCCGTTTTCACCCTCATGCCCCTGATACGGGCGGCGTTCGCCGTGCTCCGGGCGCGGCCTGCGCTCGCCTCTTTCGGGACGGGGGCGGCGTTCGCCACGGTCGGGACGCTCCCTGCGGAGAGGCCTCTCCGCATATCCTTCCGGTTTCGGCACGAGTACGCGGTGGGAAAGTTTGTACTTTCCGGTCTTGGGGTCTATCTCCATGAGCTTCACCTTTATCTTGTCGCCCTCGCTGATGCCGGCTTCTTCAACCGTTTCAAGGCGTTTCCAGTCTATTTCGCTTATGTGCAGCAGACCGTCCTTGCCCGGAAGAATTTCCACAAAGCAGCCGTAAGGCATGATGGAGCGCACGGTTCCCTCGTAAACCTCGCCCACTTCGGGTATGGCAACGATGGCCTTTATCTTGGCCAGGGCAGCGTCTATGCTGTCCTTGTTGGGCGCACTCACCTGCACTTTGCCCACTCCGTCTATCTCGTCTATGGTGATTGTGGAGCCTGTGTCTTCCTGCATCTGCTGGATAATCTTGCCTCCGGGGCCGATAACTGCACCGATGAACTCCTTGGGTATCTCTATCTGCACGATGCGTGGCACCTGTGGCTTCATGTCTCCGCGCGGTTCGGCTATGGTGTCCGTGAGCTTTCCGAGTATGTACTCGCGTCCCTGCTTGGCCTGCATGAGTGCCTTTTCGAGAATATCGAAGCTCAATCCGTCGCACTTGATGTCCATCTGTGTGGCTGTGAGGCCGTCTTTCGTGCCGGTAGTCTTGAAGTCCATGTCGCCAAGGTGGTCCTCGTCGCCGAGAATGTCGCTAAGTACGGCATATTTGTCCTCGCCCGGATTCTTTATCAGGCCCATTGCGATACCGCTGACGGGCTTCTTCATGGGCACACCTGCATCCATCAGGGCAAGCGTACCGGCGCATACGGTGGCCATAGACGACGAGCCGTTGCTCTCAAGTATCTGCGACACGAGACGGACTGTATAGGGGAAGTCCGCCGGGATCTGGTTTTTCAGTGCGCGCCAGGCCAAGTGGCCGTGGCCTATCTCGCGTCTGCCTACGCCGCGCTGTGCCTTTGCCTCGCCTGTACAGAACGGCGGGAAGTTGTAGTGCAGCAGGAAGCGCATGTAACTCTTGTCGAGAACGTCGTCAACCATCTTCTCGTCGAGCTTCGTACCGAGCGTACAGGTGGTGAGAGACTGCGTTTCGCCGCGCGTAAAGATAGAGCTTCCGTGAGGCATGGGCAGAGGGCTTACCTCGCACCATATAGGTCTTATCTCGTCAGTCTTGCGTCCGTCGAGACGGATGCCCTCGTCAAGGATGCAACGGCGCATGGCGTCGCGCATGACGTCATGGTAGTAGCGTTCCATCATGGCTGCTTTCTCCTCCAGCTCGTCCTCTGTCAGGTCGGCGTGGGCTGCGTTGTATGCCTCCTTGAAGTCACTTATTATCTTGTCAAAGGCATCTTGGCGTGCCTGTTTGTCGAGTGCTTGCTTTGTAATGTCGTATGCCTTCTGGTAAAGCTCGTCGTTCATCTGCTTGCGCAGGTCTTCGTCGTTCACCTCGTGGTCATATTCGCGCTTTATGTCCTTGCCCAGTTCCTTCGACAGTTCGGTCTGCAGCTCGCACATGGGCTTGATGGCGGCCATGGCAGCCTTCAACGCGCCTATCATGTCCTGTTCCGACACTTCCTTCATCTCGCCTTCCACCATCATAATGTTCTCGGCTGAGGCTCCTACCATGATGTCCATGTCGGCCTCTTTCATCTGTTCAAAGGTCGGGTCGATAATGTATTCGCCGTTTACCCGCGCCACACGCACCTCGCTGATTGGGCACTCAAAAGGGATGTCCGAGCATGCCAGCGCCGTGGATGCGGCAAATCCGGCGAGCGCATCGGGCTGGTCCACTCCGTCAGCGGACAGTAGCATCACGTTGACGAACACTTCGGCGTGGAAATTTGAGGGGAACAGCGGGCGCAACACGCGGTCAACCAGTCGTGACGTGAGTATTTCGTTGTCGCCAGCCTTGCCTTCGCGCTTGGTGAATCCGCCGGGGAAGCGTCCTGCGGCGGCATACTGTTCTCTGTAATCTACCTGCAAAGGCATGAAATCTGTTCCGGGAACTGCATCTTTTGCGGCACAAACGGTGGCCAGAAGCACGGTGTTGCCCATACGGAGCACGCAAGATCCGTCGCACTGTTTTGCCACTTTCCCGGTCTCGATGCTGATGGTTCTGCCATCGGGCAGCGAGATGGTCTTCGTAATTACGTTCATCTAAATTAAAAACTTATTGTTTCTTGTTACATCAAAAATCGCGCAAATTTACTTAAAACCCACGTAACGAACGAAGAAGCGGCCATATTTATGCGCATAATTCTCTTTTTTTATGATTTGAAAGTGCGGAGTTGGACAACCTCAACGGGGGAAAGGGGGAAACCGTTGTTGCGGTTTTTATGCCGGGGAAAACCTGTTTTTTCGCGCAAAACAGTATCTTTGCATACGGTAAAACAGGCAACCACTAATAATTTCAAGTAAAGACAACTACTAAACAATGGGAAAGAGAATTTTTGCGGCAGCCATTGCGCTGCTCTGTTTCCTTGCCGCAGAGGCCAGGGAACGCCACAACATCAATCTTGGATGGAAGTTTCTGCGCAGCGAAGCCGCCGGTGCCGAGCAGCCAAGCTACGACGACACGAAGTGGCAGGCGGTCGATTTGCCCCACGATGCGGCCGTCTATGGAGCGTTTGCCAAGCAGGGCGACGGTGCAAGTGCGCGCAATGGCTTCCGCAAACTGGGGCGCGGATGGTACAGGCGGCATCTTACCGTGCCGGCAGAGTGGCAGGGCAAACGGCTGGTGCTGGAGTTTGAGGGCGTTTACCGTGACGCAAAGGTCTATGTAAACGGCCAACTGTGTGACGGCGAGCACCCCAACGGCTACATGGACTTCGCCGTTGACGTTACGGACAAGCTGCGTCAGGGCGACAATGTGATTGCCGTGAGCTACGACAACACTTATGTGAAGAGCAGCCGGTGGTACAACGGCGAGGGCATAAACCGCGACGTGTGGGTGGATGTGCTCGACCCCGTACACGTGGCACGCTACGGAACATACATAACAACGCCCAGGATAAGCGCCGACAAGGCCACCGTGGCCATAGAGACCAGTGTGGCCAACGAGGGCAGGGACTCCGTCTTGTGCCGCCTTGTCACCGAGATAGTAGCCCCCGACGGGCGTGTCGTTGCCACCAAAGTTGCCGTAGCCCCGTTCAAGGGCGGCGAGACCTACACCTTCAGCCAGCGCATAGCAGTGGCCAATCCGCAGCTTTGGAACGTTGGCGCGGCCAAGCTGTACAAGGCGGTGAGCAAGGTTTACGCCACGCACTATCCGTTTCCCGGAAAGGACATGGCCGAGGCCGATACCTACGAGACCACATTCGGCATACGCGACATAGAGCTTACTCCCGACGAGGGACTGCTTGTGAACGGCAAGCGGGTGTATGTCAACGGAGTATGCCTGCATACCGACCTCGGACCGCTCGGCACAGCATCGTTCAAGGCCGCTTGGGACAAACGGCTTGAGGCTGTGACGCGCGACTTGGGGTGCAACGGGCTGCGCCTGTCCCACAATGCCTATCCGCAGTATGTGCTCGACTGGGCGGACAGCCACGGAGTGCTCATCGTGGACGAGTTCTTCGACAAGTGGGAAGACAGCTTCTATGGCAAGGAGGCGAAGATGGGCGATTTGCATCTGCGTGACTTGCGTGACCAGATGATGCGCGACCGCAACCATCCCTCGGTGTTTATGTGGAGCGTAGGCAACGAAACCTATCAGCAGATACGCAAGGACTACACCCGGAAGGGCGGTGTTGAGATGCTGAAGAGGCTCATGCAGGAAGCGAAAAGCATCGACCCCTCGCGCATGGCCACGTGCAGCCAGTATCCCAACCGCTACGGCAGCGTGACGAAAAAGAACAACCCGCGAGCCTTCAACAGTGCCGACCCGCACCAGTTTGAGTTCTATACCGATGTGGTAAGCACCAACTATCTTGAGCAATTCTGGGACGAAGACCACAAGAAATACCCGCAACTGATATTCATGGAGGGCGAGCTGGCCGTGGGCGACCTTGGCTATGACTTCTTCAACTACGACCATTCCTATCCCGTGGGGCAGTTCTACTGGGGCGGCACCGACTACATCGGAGAGTCGTTCGGCTGGCCTTCCAAGGGCTGGGTGCGCGGTCTGGTGGGCTTCACCAACCGCCTGAAGCCGCTCGGACAGAGCGTCAGGAGCTTCTACACCACCGCCCCTATGACAAAGATAGTGACAAGGCCGCACAAGGGGCAAGGCTCGCTCGTGTGGAACGACTTGAAGATGACGTGGATTCCGCTCGAAGAGCACTGGAACTACGCCGAGGGCGACACGCTCGACGTGCAGGTGATGACCAATTGCGACGAGACCGAGCTGCTGCTCAACGGCAAAAGCCTCGGGCGCAAGCAGCTGCCGCCAAAGAACAAGGCTCCCGAACTTGTATGGAGCGTGCCTTACGCCAAGGGCGAACTGCGCGCCGTGGGATATAACAATGGAGTGAAAGTGGCCGACGATGCGGTGCGCACGGCAGGCAAACCGGCTCGCATCGTGGTGAACACGAGCCGCAACAGCATGAAGGCCGACGGACTCGACCTGGCCTATCTCGACTATACTGTTGTAGATAGCGAAGGCAATGTTTGCCAAGACCCCGTGCTGCTGGACTTCAAAGTGACTGGCCAGGGCACAAACACGGGCGTGGCCAGCGACGATATGCTTAGCGACGAGACGTGGCAGGGCGGCAGCCGTACAACATATCAAGGCCGCTGCCAACTCATTGTTCGCTCCAAAGCCAAGGCCGGAAAGGTGAAGGTGGTGGCAAAGGCAAAGGGATTGAAGACCGCAGTGACGGAGCTGACGGTGGAGTAGCCGCTCCGCTTCCGCCCGCTTTTAGCAATTCTACAAATATGCTCAAGCGATTTTTTTTAGTGGCGGTCACCGTCACCAAATATTAATTATTCTGTTTTTTTCACCGCAGTTGGTTTTCACAACCGGCTGCGGTTTTTTGTTCGCCGTGCGTTTTCACAACCGCTGACAGGTATAACCAACCCGGTACTTCACGGCAAAGTGCTGCCATGATCATGGCATATAGCGAAGCCAAAGGATTTGGCAACCTCTATAGTAGGGGCGCGCGTCCTCGTCACCCCCCCTGCTCATACGCACTCCCCGTTCCTGCTTCGGGCTTTCCTCGTTCCTACAACGAGCACCCCTCGTTCCTACTTCGAGACCCCCTCGTTCCTATCATTAGGAAGCGTTAACGGTTGCGGGGGCTAATGCAAACGACTTTTAACGCAAAATTCTTGATTGTATCAAGATAATATATTACCTTTGCGCGGTTTCTCTATTAAAAGTTTGTGTTGTAAATGGATGTCTGTCCTTTTGCAGCAACATTGAATACCTGCTTTCCTATATGTGCTTCATCTTCGCCCAGGAATGGTACGGGGGCCTGCCAAGTTTGCTCCCATGCGCTTCGTCTGCGCACGAATGGTACGCCGGGGGCGACGTACCTCCTAACGCAAGAGCGAACTTGCATTGCCCGAAGACTTCAGCGCAGCCTTCAGGAGGTACGTCGGGGGCGCCGCATCCCCCAGCTCAAATCAAATGGCTTTTTCTGAAGTGTTACTGCGCTCCGCCCTTGATACATGAGGAGCAATCCTTAAAAACCAAATCACCATCCATGCATTTAGAGTCAAATTTCTTGCGAAAACATAGGGCTGTTACAAAACAAAAGAGTATTTTTGCCGCATAGAACTATAAAAATAATTTCTCACCAATAAACCAATGATCATAATTTCATCCGCTTATCAAACAGATATTTGATGAAGTCATCGTTAATATTGTATATTTCGCCTTTGGCATAAAAATCCGGGTATTCCGCTAAATGCATAGATAATGTATATGTCTCCGATACGTATAAAAAGGAAGTTTTATGACGAGGGGATGCGTCGGGGCACCGCACCTACTATGATATGCATGGGGAGGGTAGTAGGCGAAACGACCTCGCCCTTAGTACACGGGGAATAACCCTCAAACACTAAATTTACCGTCCACGCGTTTAATGGAAGAAGCGAAAAAGAATCACTAACAAAACAACATACCGATTATGGACAAAAAGCAAATGAGAATGTTGGGTAGAGGGGCAATGGCCGCGGCACTGATGCCGGCGGCACACTGCATGGCCGACAACGCAGGGCAAAAGGCAACGCCGCAAAGGCCGAACATCATCTTCATCTTGGCCGACGATATGGGCTACGGCGACTTGTCGTGCTACGGAAGCGAGCACATAAAGACTCCGAACATCGACCGACTGGCGGCTAACGGCACTCGTTTTACCCAGTGCTACGCCGGGTCGGGCATCAGTTCGCCCTCGCGATGCTCGCTAATGACGGGCAAGAACACCGGCAACACCACCATCCGCGACAACCAGTGTCCGCAGGGAGGCATCAGGGGCATAAAGATAAATCCGAATGGCGACACTACCTATGTGCGCCGCGCCAACATTCTGCCTACCGACACTACCATTGCCACCGTGCTCCGCGCTGCCGGCTACCGCACCTGTCTTGTGAACAAGTGGCACCTGGACGGCTACAATCCCGAAGCCACACCTCTAAACCGCGGGTTCGACGAGTTCTACGGATGGCTCATAAGCACGCCATACTCCAACAGTCCCTACTACTATCCCTACTGGCGGTTCTACAACAAGGAGTTGGTGAACATCACCGACAATGAGCACGACCGGCACGTGCGCCATAATACAGACATATCGACAGACGATGCCATCGGCTTTATAAACCGCAACAAGGACAACCCCTTCTTTCTCTATCTGGCCTACGATGCTCCGCACGAGCCTTACATAATAGACAACACCACATGGTATGACGATGAGGAGTGGGACATCAACACCAAACGCTATGCGTCGCTAATAACCCACGAAGACCAAGCCATCGGGCGTCTGCTTGACGAACTCGACCGGCTTCACCTGTGCGAAAACACCCTTATCATATTCGCTTCGGACAACGGGGCGGCCGTGCAGGCACCGCTGAAGGAGCTGAAGTGCAACGCCGGCTTCCGCGGACGCAAGGCCCTGCTATACGAGGGAGGCATAAGAGTGCCGTTCATAGTGAACCAGCCGGGGCGCGTGCCTAAGCAGAAGCTCGACAACATCATATACTTTCCCGACGTGATGCCCACGCTTGCCGCACTTGCAGGAGCCACGGAGCATCTGCCGCAGCACCTCAACGGCATGAACGTGCTGCCGTTGTTCTACGGCAAGAAGGTTAAGACCGACAACCGACTGCTCTACTGGGAGTTCCCAGGAC
This sequence comes from Lachnospiraceae bacterium, assembly GCA_963590445.1. Lineage (GTDB taxonomy): Bacteria > Bacteroidota > Bacteroidia > Bacteroidales > Bacteroidaceae > Prevotella. Next base: position 11,295 of record CAVAPI010000070.1, read on the forward strand.
ACCAGCGCGCGGCCAGAAAGGGCGACTGGAAGGTTGTGACGATAAAGCCCAACAAACCGCTTGAACTGTACAACCTGAAGAAGGACGTGGGTGAACAGAACAACTTGGCCGACAAGTATCCCGAAAAGGTGGCCGAGTTTGAGCGCGAGATGAAGGCCATACGCACTCCGTCGCCATATTGGCCCACCAAGGACGACTGACGCTTTGCTGTATGCCTATGGCAAAGACAAGGGGGAGTCCCAAGTGGTTGAAGCCAAGACTTCAGCCACTTGGGACTCCCTCTTGCGTTTATCAGGTAAGGTTTATGTTGTTATTCCGTCATTTTGTCTTTGTCACGGTGTGCAGTATGTTGCCGTTCTTGTCAATCATGTGCAGAGAAAGAGTTTTCTTGGATGCCGCAATGACTGAAAATCCTGTCTCCGACGAGCAGAACACAGTGCCTTCGATGGGCTTTGCCTGTCTGCTTTGCGAGGCCGACGAGTTGACAACATAGTCGATGGGGTCGTTTTTCATCTTGATGTGCTGAAAGTCGTGTATGTGTCCACACACGTACATCGCCACG
>CAVAPI010000071.1:0-11613 GCA_963590445.1 Lachnospiraceae bacterium
CGTTTACATTGATGTTTTGGCGTACATACCATGTGTTGTCGTTCTTCTTGTTGCCACGAACGAACGGAAACTCGCCCGGAAGAGCTTCGGGTGTCTTCAGTTTCTGCACGTCTTCACGGCGGTAGAACGGCGGTACGCTGAACCCCTCGTTGGTTCTCCATACCAGTTTCTTGTTAAAGTCCGCCCCTTTCAGGTCCACTTGTATCTTGTCAAGCCATTCCTGAGTGGTCGGAGCGGTAAACTCTGTGAAGAGTTTTTCCTTGTTTTCAGACATAATGTTGCGTAGTATTTTGTATTATATATAAGTTCTTTTCGGCGCAAGCCGCCCTGATGCCAGGCCGTGGGGCTGACACCGGTGTCGTATCTGTGTGCTTGGCTGGGGGTTACTGGCTGTCCTGGCTGTCCTGCGGCTGCTCCTGCAGTGCCAGGCGTGCCGTTTCGGAGCGTATCTTCAGTGCGTTGACCACCTCCGTAACGCCATACAGCAGACAGCACCAGCCCGTTATGAGCATCGGCAGTGCGGCGGATGCCATCGGCTTCAGCAGCACTAACAGTCCTGTAAGGAGTATTAGCGTTGGGCAGACCCAATATATAAAAGGTACGCGCGCGATGCGGCTGACGCCAAGCAGCGACATGTACTGGTTTATTGCACCCATGACGAGCGCAAAGCCGAGGATATACATCAGTCCCTTGACGAAAACGGCGGGGGTAAGCGCAAGGAGAAGGCCCAGAATGAGGCTTCCCATGCCCACGATGGGGTACATGGGCAGTCTCCCCGTGCCGCTTCTCCCGTCATGGCCGGCGGGGTTGCCGGTGCGTAGCTGGCGGCGGGCGTTGAGATAGGCCAGACATGAAACGGTGCCCGATACGAAAAAGAGCACTCCTATGGCCATTGTCAGCCAGAGAACGGTGCTGTCTGGATAGAGGATGAGAAGGATGCCGATGGCTATGGCGCAGACGGCACGCAGTAAAGACCCCATCAATGCTTTTGTCATGTCTCTTTTGTTGTAGTGAATACGTTTACAAAATTACAAAAATATGCAATACACGGCAATAGTTTTAGTACTTTTGTGGTCTAAACACCACTTTATATGACCATATTGTATTTGGTTCGCCACGGCGAAACCACCGACAACGCGGCGCAAATCATGCAGGGACAGACGCAGGGCTGCCTCAATGAAAACGGCAGGCGGCAGGCTTGCGAACTGCGGGACCGGCTGACAGGGGCGCATATCGACGCGTTTGTGTCGAGCGACCTGCAGCGTGCCGTTGACACTGCGGCCGTTATCGCCCAGGAACGGGCCGCCACGATAGTGAAGACCCCGCTGCTGAGGGAGCGCGACTGGGGCAGTTTCACGGGCAGATACATACCTTCGCTGAAGAACGAACCTTGGCCTGACGACATAGAAACGCTTGAAGAACTTAAAAGCCGCGCCCGCCTCTTCCTCGGATACATCCGCAAGAGCTATCCCGGCAAGACGGTTCTGGCCGTGGGACACGGCATTATAAACAAGGCCATACAGGCGGTTTACTATGGAAAGGAAATGAAAGACATCCCGCGAATGGGCAATGCCGAGGTCAGGGATCTTGTCTTGGAGTGACCTCCAAACCATATTCTTGCGTGAAAAGCGCCGCTTTTGCTGTCGTAAACGGCCTGTTTTGCTGTCGTAAACGGCCTGTTTGGCTGTCGTAAACGGACGGTTTGCGGGGTGTAAACGGGCGGTTTGCGTGTGGCAAACGGCCTTGCCTTTCCGCCAAGGCAGCCGGGTCTCTTGCGGAAATGTCCGGGAAAACCCTTGCAACGTGGCGGTGCGGCACAGCATTTCCGCACCTTTTGTTTCCATATTCCCTTTATTTACACTAACTTTGCAGTAGATAAGCAGTGCCGGAGCTGCGGGTTGTCAAGCCCGTTGGACCGGTCGGCACTGACAGACCACCAGACTGGTTGCTTTATGACAACGGAAAACGGCAGGAAACCCCTTCTCGGAATGTCGCCCGACGAGCTTAAGGCTGCCGTGAAGGCCATGGGTATGCCGGCTTTCACGGCCAGTCAGATAGCGCATTGGCTGTATGTGGGTCACGTGACCTCGACAGATGCGATGACAAACATATCGAAGGCCAACCGCACACTGCTGGAACGCGGGTTTGAAGTGGGCGCAATGCCGCCCGTGGAGAGCCGGCATTCAAAGGACGGAACGGTGAAATACCTCTTTCCGACAGCCTCCGGGAAGTTCGTGGAGACGGTGTTCATACCCGACAACGACCGGGCTACGCTCTGCGTGTCGTCGCAGGTGGGGTGCAAAATGAACTGTCTATTCTGCCAAACCGGCAAACAGGGGTTTGAAGGAAACCTGACTGCCGCCGACATACTCAACCAGATATACTCGCTGCCCGAACGCGAACGGCTGACAAACATAGTGTTCATGGGGCAGGGAGAGCCGATGGACAACCTCGACAACGTGCTCCGGGCTACCGAAACGCTCACTTCGCAGTGGGGATGGGCATGGAGTCCGAGGCGCATAACGGTGAGCAGCGTGGGCGTAAAGAACAAGTTGAAGCGCTTTCTCGACGAGAGCGAATGCCATGTGGCCATAAGCCTGCACTCACCCGAGCACCTGCAGCGTCGGCAGTTGATGCCCGCCGAGGGCCAGATGCCCATTGCCGAGGTGGTGGAGCTGCTCCGGCACTACGACTTCAGCCACCAGAGGCGCGTGTCTTTCGAATATATCGTGTTCAAGGGCGTCAATGACAGTCTGGAACACGCCCGCGAGACAATAAAACTGCTGGACGGACTTGACTGCCGCATCAACCTGATACGTTTCCATGCCATTCCAAACGTGGACTTGCGGGGCGTTGGCGACAGCCGGATGGAGGAGCTGCGCGACTATCTGACCGCTCACGGGGTGTTTACCACCATACGCGCCAGTCGCGGACAGGACATCTTTGCCGCCTGTGGGCTGCTCTCCACAGCCAAGAGGGACGGCATGCCTATCAAAACGTAGGGCTATGCGGACGGCATGCAGGGCTGTATATATAACAAGGTGCGCATTGGCGTGCGCCACAGTGCCGCTCCTTGCGGGCTGTGACGGCCTCGGAGTGAAGCCGGACAGCGGCGGAGAACCCTACGGGGTGCTCCTTGTGACCCAGGACACGGCTGCCAGGCGCGTCATGGATGGCGTTCTTGACCAACCGGTGCCGGCCTTGCCTCAGAAAGAGCGGTGGTTTGACGTGTCGCACTTCACGGGCAGCGCCTCCGACAGAGCCGTCCGTTATGCGCGGTGCATGGTGGTTGTGCAGACCGACAGCACCCTCTATGAACGCACAAGGATAAGATACGCCAAGGATGTGAACGCCCGCCACCAGATAGTGGTCACGGTCAGCGCCCCCTCGGCGGCCGTTCTCGCAAGGGATATGGCCGGGATGGGGCAACGGTTGAGGCAGCTGCTGGAACGTTTCGAGCTGAACGCCGGGGCGGAAAGCCTGCGCCGGAGCCATAATACCGCCGCACTCAAGGCCGTGAGGGCAATGTTCGGATGGGACATACTGGTGCCTCAGGAACTGACAGCCATGAAGAAAGGACGGCAGTTCCTGTGGTTTTCGGACAACAGGGCGGAGGGTTCGGCCAACATCTGCGTCTATTCCTACCCCGGAACCGCCCTGGACACCGCCCGCAACATGGCCATGCGCGACAGCACAATGGGCAGGAACATACCGGGAGAGCGGCCTTTCATGCACATGAAAACGGAAAGCCGCATACCGGTAGTGCAGCGTCTGGCAGTGGAAAAGGGGCGGACAATGCTCGTGAGCCGCGGTCTCTGGCAGATGTCAGGCGACGCTATGGGAGGGCCGTTCGTCAGTCTGGCCATGGCAGACAGCGCCCGTGGCATGACCATAGTGGCCGAAGGCTTCGTCTTTGCGCCGGGAAAACGGAAGCGGAACGCAGTGAAACGGCTCGAAGCCGCACTATATACGCTCGCCAAGGCGGCGGAAACGCAATAGAGAAATAACATACTACGGGGGCAGACCGCCTCCTGACAACAATAAAAAGGACAGAAAGACAATGGAAAACAGCAGACCAATACGCGTGGCCATCACGCACGGAGACACTAACGGCATAGGCTATGAGGTGATATTCAAGGCTTTTGACGACCCGACAATGCTGGAACTGTGCACTCCCATAATCTATGGCTCGCCCAAAGTGGCGGCCTATCACCGCAAACTGCTCAACCTGCAGTCGCCATTCAGCATAATTGACAAGGCTGAAGAGGCCAAAGACGGGCGCATAAACCTGCTTACAACGTTTGAAGACGACGTGAAAGTGGAGATGGGACAGCCCTCCCAAGAGGCCGGACAGGCCGCCCTGAAAGCTCTCGACCGCGCCATGACCGACTACCGCTCGGCGCTTTACGACGTGCTGGTCACCGCTCCAATCAACAAAAGTACCATACAGAGCGACGGTTTCCGCTTCTGCGGCCACACCGAATACATCGAAAACTGCTTGGGAGACGGCAAGAAAGCGCTCATGATACTTATGAACGGAGGGCTTAGAGTGGCGCTTGTCACTACCCATCTGCCCATAAAGGATGTGGCAGCGGCCATAACGACAGAGAAAATCGTGGAGAAAGCCACCGTTTTCTTCGGCAGTCTCAAGCGGGATTTCCGCATTTCCAACCCGAGAATTGCCGTGCTTGCGCTCAATCCGCATGCCGGTGACAACGGCCTGACGGGCACTGAAGAGACCGAAACCATAGTCCCTGCGATACAGGAACTGGAGAAAAAGGGCATGCAAGCATTCGGTCCCTATCCGGCAGACGGCTTCTTCGGCAGTTGCATGTATAACCGTTTCGACGGCGTACTGGCCATGTACCACGACCAGGGGCTGGCTCCGTTCAAGGCGCTTGCCGCGGAAACGGGCGTCAACTACACCGCCGGCTTGCCGATAGTGCGCACTTCGCCCGACCACGGGACGGCATATGACATTGCCGGAAAGGACATTGCCGATGCGACATCGTTCCGTCAGGCCGTATATACTGCCATAGACGTGTTCCGCAACAGGGCCGAATACGACAGTCCGATGGGCAATCCGCTGCCCAAACTTTACCATGAAAAGCGTGATGAAAGCGACAAATCGCGCTTCTCAACACCCCGTATGCACAAGGAAACCCGGCAACAGCAAGACGCTACAAAGGCCTGACGATGAAGAAAAAGTACCAGAACGCGTTCTTCTTCTTCGGCTTGGCCGTGCTTGTCCTGATGGTTTCGCAGCTGGATTTCGCCCAAGTGCGTGACGGACTGGGCAGGACGGGCTACTGGTTTGCCGCAGTTGTGGTGCTGTGGGCGTTCCTTTACCTGCTCAACACCGTCGCCTGGCTTGTGATAATCAATAACACCTGGGACGGGAACTGTGGCAATAGGGATAAAGAATGCGGCAGTGTGGGCATGAACCGTGGCGTTGGTAACACGGAAAGCGGCAGCCGGAGCGTAGAAAGCGTCAGTAGGGAAGTAAAAAGCGTTGGAAAGGACAGGCAAAAGGTTGGGTTTTGGTGGCTTTACCGGGTCACTGTCAGCGGTTTTGCGCTCAATTACGCAACTCCGGGCGGCCTTATGGGCGGCGAACCGTACCGCATAATGGCTCTGTCTCCCAAGGTTGGCGCTGAAAGGGCTTCGGCTTCCGTCATCCTCTACGCCATGACGCACATCTTTTCGCACTTCTGGTTCTGGCTGTTCTCCTGTTTCCTTTATGTAATCACGCAGACTGTCAGTCTGTTCATGGCAGTTCTGTTGCTGGCAGTCGCCACTTTCTGTCTGCTGGCCATCTGGTTTTTCCTGAAAGGCTACAAGAAAGGCATCGCAATGCGCTGCATGAATGTGCTGAGGCGTTTCCCCATGATACGGAAGTGGGCCGAACCGTTCATCGAAAGGCACAGGATGCAGCTCGATACCATTGACCGCCAGATAGCCGCACTGCACAATCAGAACCGCCGCTCGTTCGTTTCGGCGGTGTCAATTGAGTTTCTGGGCCGCATGGCCTCGGCGTTGGAAATCTATTTCGTGCTGCTTGTGATGTCGCCGACGGCCAGTTACATGGACTCAATCCTTATCCTGGCGTTCACATCCCTGTTTGCCAACATATTTTTCTTCATGCCTTTGCAGTTGGGAGGGCGCGAGGGAGGTTTCCTGATGTCGGCAAAGGGACTGGCGTTGACGGCAAATATCGGCATTTCAGTGGCTCTTATCGTCCGGATACGCGAACTGATATGGACGGCAATAGGGCTGTTGATGATTAAATTAAGGAAATAGGCGACCGCAGTGCCGCTCCTTTTCCAAGTGCAGAAGGAGCGTTGCAGTTCGCAGGGAAGCTCTATGCGCTTCGTCAGGCGGCTTGATGTGCTTCACCGCACGGCTTGATACGCTTCAAATGGTGGCCGGACACGCTTCGCAACTCGGCTCAGAGTGCCTCGTCGGGCGGCCGTTCCGGAGTCCGCAATGGGCGTTTGGGCAGGTGTTTCTTCTTGCGCAGGTAAGCCTCTTTGCGCAGTTCGTACTCTTCACGGTGCTTTTCAAGGAAGTTGTCTGCCATACTTTCTGTCATTAAGGCTTGGCAATCAGGTTTTTAAGCCCACACAGACAAATCGTTACTGCTTCACAAACTTGTTGTAAACCACGCTGATTTCAATCTTTTTGTGCCGGTTGTTGGCGCCGCCCGCCAGCTTTGTGCTCTTGAGTGCCATCTCGTTGGAGACGTTGGTTATGGTTGTCGATGACGAAGAGGTGTTCTTGGTCACGGCAACGGGCACGAGCACAGCCTTGTTCCAAGAGTCTGTGGCGCTTTTCCCGTCTCTTTTTGCCTTGTACATGGCCGACACGAGTCCGGCAATGTTGTTGAACGTGTAAGTATTGCGCGTGTTGTCGTATGTGGCGAGGTATGTCCGTATGTTGTCAGGCAGGTCTTTGTTCTCGAAGAAGCTGTAGAGGCTGTCCTTGGGCAGTATCATTACGCTTGTCGGTTCGCCGAACGAGTTGTCGGCATTGGTGGGGTTGAGTCTCGTGAACACCACTTTCGCCGAGCTTAGGGTGTCGCTTTCGTGCCCGTACATTATCTCTTCGATGGGGAGAGTCACCTCGGTGAATATGCCGGCAGGGGCTTTCATGTATGTGCAAGTGTCCTCTTCGGCCAGTTGTTTCGCGCGTTCCTTGTCGTTGATGATGGTGTTTGTCTGCATCACCTCCTCGGTTCCCGCCATCCGTATCAGGCCGTTTATAGTGGAGTCCATCTCGGTGTAGCGGTAATACACCTGCAGTTCGGTCATGTAAACCTCGCATATCACTCCGAGACCGTCGGTAGATTTGATGTAAAAGCCGGGGCATACGTTGTGGGCAAAGCTGTATGAGTTCTTGAAATATGCCTTGTTCTCATAGAACTTGCGCATGATGTATGTGCCGTAGTTGTCGTATTTTTGGCCGTTTCTGTCGGTGTATTCGTCGTCAAGCGATATGGTTATCGGCTTGGTTGAGCCGTTTGCGACGATGCTGTTGCGCATACTGTCGCTCAGATTCAGGTCCATTACGGTATAGACCTTGTTCTTTCTGATCTGTTTCCCGTCGGTTCTCAGCATCCCTTTGGCCTCCGGATTGAAGTTGGTGTAGTAGGATTGTCCCTCTTCCACGGGCGTTGCCATCTCGCAGACGGTCAGTTTCATGGGGTTGAGCGAGTCGCCTTCATAGCTTTTCACGAATATTCGCAACCGGCAGGAGTCGGCCACAACCTGTCCGTCTTTCCTGCTTACGATGCTGTCTTGGGCGGGCAGATACTCGCTGTTGCCGTATATGTTTTCGAGAACGGTGAACTGTGTGGTGTAATTGCTCGTGACGTATGTGCCCGTTTCCGGGTCTTTGATGTGTCCGAGATAGTTATATATGCTCCGTGACAGCACTGAGTCAACGGCAATCGACCTTGTGCTGACCTCAAACGTGTCGGTACTGATGTCAAGTCTGTCTGTTGTGTCGGTCAGGGAGTTGCCTATGGTGTCGGTGGTGTCGGTACAGGCGGCAATCATTGCCCCTACAAATGCGAAAACCGCCAATTGCTTGATTTTCATCGTTGTGTCCTTATGGGTCGTGTCGTTGTGTTGTCGTCCTTGGCTTGGGCGTTTGCTTCAGCCGGAGTGTTGGTTTGGCCTTGCGCCTATTGGCATATTTTCTCGTAGAACTCCTCGTATTTGCCGGCAAAGTCCTCTCCGGGATAGCCGAGCAGCGGGGTGTTGCCGGCCTTTGCGTATTCCAGCAGCTCTCCGTTGACCCCCTTTCCGGCCTCGATCACCCCGTCGGAATAGTCGATGGCCAGCTTCCCGAGTTCCCGGAAGTCAAATTCGTTGTTGTATTTGGCCAGCAGCTTGGCCTTGGCTTCGCGGAATTCGAGGCATCTCTTGAAGTTTTCGCCCAGGTCACGCTTCAGGCTGTTGGCGTAGAGCGACGTTATCACCTTGGCGTCGGCAAAGGACGGCTCGTCGTGGTAGGCCGTTTTCACATAGAAAGGCACCACTGCGCTCATCCAGCCCTGGCAGTGTATGATGTCGGGAGTCCATCTCAGCTTCTTCACCGTTTCGAGTACGCCCCGCGCAAAGAATATTGCCCGCTCGCCGTTGTCCGCGTAGTCCTCGCCGTTCTCGTCGGTTGCCATGAGCCGGGAGGTGAAATAGTCGTCGTTGTCGATGAAATACACCTGGATACGGGTCGATGGGATGGACGCGACCTTTATGATTAGCGGATGGTCTGTATCGTTTATGATCAGGTTAATCCCCGACAGGCGTATCACCTCGTGCAGTTGTCCGCGCCGTTCGTTTATGTTTCCCCACTTGGGCATGAACGTTCTTATCTCGTGACCGCCCTCCTGTATGGCCTGTGCCACGTTGCGGCCCATAAGGGACAGCTCGCTTTCGGGCACGTAGGGTTGGATTTCCTGGTTAATGAACAATACTTTCTTTGCCATGATGCTTCGTTTTATCCTTGCAAAGTTACGAAAAAATATCGGTTTGGAGGCATTTCCGCCCCTAAATGTTTTGTGGAAACGGAAGTGGAGCGGTGCGGAACGCATCCGTCTGGCGGCGGTTCCTGTCAGGTTTTGTTTGCATCGGACAGGCGCATGGCGGGCGTTTCCTGTAGCCAGGCTCCATGTTTCTTGCGGCCAGACTTCCCGTTTTATAACTGTCAGGCTGCCAGCTGTTTGCGTAACCCGGCCGTTCGCGCTGCGTAAACGCCCTGTTTACGGGTCGTAAACGGCCTGTTTGGCATCCGTAAATGCCCGCTTTACTGTACGCAAGCGGGCGGGTTGCCGCGGCCCGGCGGCTGCGGTATGTCCGCCGGAGCATGCGGAGAAGCTGTGCCGGCGGTGGCTCTGCCGCTCCCGTTTTGGAACTTTTTGGCCGCATATCCCATATTTCCATGGCGTTTGTTGCCGTGTTTGGCGAAAAAGTTGTTATTTTGCACCCGGATTTTGGATTGGTTACATATAGATACGCGATAAGATGGATGTGTTTAACAGTATAGTCGCTCTTCAAAACAAGCTGTTTGAGGTGCGCAAGGAGGGCAGGACTGTAGGGCTTGTGCCCACTATGGGCGCCCTGCATGAGGGGCATGCTTCGCTTGTGCGCAGGAGTGTCGGCGACAACGATGTCACTGTTGTCTCCGTATTCGTCAATCCGACACAGTTCAACGACAAGAACGACCTGAAGAACTACCCCCGCGACCTTGAGGCAGACTGCCGTTTGCTGGAGGAATGTGGGGCAGACTATGTGCTGGCTCCGTCGGTTGAGGAGATGTATCCCGCGCCCGACCGTCGCCAGTTTGACTTTCCGCCTGTGACAACCGTCATGGAGGGCGCCCACCGCCCCGGCCATTTCAACGGCGTGTGCCAGGTTGTAAGCCGCCTGTTCTACATAGTGCGCCCGCAAAAAGCCTATTTCGGCGAGAAAGACTGGCAGCAGATAGCCGTGGTCAAGGCACTTGTCAAATATATCGGCATCGGCGTTGACATAGTGGAGTGCCCCATCGTGCGCGAAGCCGACGGTTTGGCCCGTTCAAGCCGCAACGCCCTGCTCTCAAAGGACGAGCGCGGCATAGCCCCGGCCATATATAAGGCGTTGGAGGAAAGCTTGGAATACTCCAAGAGCCATACGGTTGGCGAGACCCGCGACAAGGTTGTCGGCGACATCAACGCCGTTGACGGACTCGAAGTGGAGTATTTCTCAATCGTGGACGGCAGCACCTTGCAGGACATCACGGCTTGGGACGACTCGGAATACGTTGTCGGCTGCATAACAGTTTACTGCGGCAAGACTCCGATAAGGCTGATTGACCACATAAAATACAAGGGGTTATGATGATAGAAGTGCTGAAATCGAAGCTGCATTGCATCACTGTGACCGAGGCAAACCTGAACTATATGGGCAGTATCACCATCGACGAGGACTTGATGGACGCCGCCGGACTGATAGCAGGCGAGAAGGTACAGATAGTAAACAACAACAACGGCGAGCGTTTCGAGACGTATATAATAAAGGGAACGCGCGGCTCAGGATGCGTATGCCTCAACGGCGCGGCCGCAAGGAAGGTACAGGTGGGCGACGTGTGCATCGTTATCGCATACGCACTCATGGACTTTGAGGAAGCAAAGGCTTACAAGCCTACCGTAGTGTTCCCCAAAGAGGGCAACAAACTGTAAGGATACAAAATCCGAAAGCAGGGGATGCGAACGTAAACCGACAGGCATACGAAAAGGAAATGTAAGGAATACAGAAGTAAAACAAACGACAAAGGGAGGCCAAACGGTCTCCCTTTGTCGTATATGTGCCGGTCTTGGTCCGGGTGTCTTGCCTATTCAATCACCACAAGAGCGTCACCTTCCATCACGCTCTGGCCGGCCTGCACGCAAATGGCGGTCACTTTGCCGGCCTTTTCCGCATCGAGATTGTTTGCCATCTTCATGGCTTCGAGCACGACAACCGTGTCTCCAGCCTTCACATCGTCGCCTACGGCCACCTTAATCTCGGTGATTACGCCAGGAAGAGGCGCCTTTACTGCGTTTTGGGCGTTCACTTTCGAGGCGGAAGAGGCATTGTCCGTTGATGCAACAGGCTGTGCTGCCGCAGGTTTCACCTTCACTTTCGGCTTCTCAACCTTTGCTTCCGGCTCCATTTCCACCTTGTATGTCTCACCGTTCACGGTCACTGTTGCCGTGTTGTCGGCCATTTCGCCTATGGCAACCTCGTACTTGTTGCCGTTGATTGTGTATTTGTATTCTTTCATCTCACTTCTTTTTTATGGTTGGGCGGTCATTGTCAGAGCGTGTCCGTTCCATTCGGTCGGATGTTCCACTATGGTTATCTTTCCTGATTCCTTGTCATGCACGTTGTTTCCCTGGTATTCGTGCAGTGCAAGTGCTATTGCTGCGAAAACTTCATTGTCTCTTTTCATGCTTCCAGCGTTTGTTTTTGCCGGCGGAAAGGCTCTTTCGCACACCTCTCCGCCAGCTTTTGGTTGGTTGAAAATACTACATGGGAATGTTTCCGTGCTTCTTTGCGGGCAGACTCTCGCGCTTTGTTGCGAGCTGAGCCA
>CAVAPI010000072.1:0-11571 GCA_963590445.1 Lachnospiraceae bacterium
CCTGTAGCCAGCGTTCATCCTGAGCCAGGATCAAACTCTGCACTGTAAAAATGTCTTATAGCAATCTTAGCAGACTGCCTGTTTGTCTCTGTTCAGAACATTCACTAATATTATTGAGCATAAGTACCTTTTTATCATTTTGGAAAATGACGGTTCTTTTGTTCACCCACGTCCTGCAATTGTTTCCAACAAACAAGACGCTGCTTCTTGTACTACTTGTATCTGTTGTATTTCAGTTTCTCAAAGAACTCTTTTCTTCGTGCGCTCCCGAACCGTTTTTAATTCGAAAGCGGATGCAAAGGTATGCCTTTTCGGGGCTTGCACCAAACTTTTCGGTGTTTTTTTTATTGAAAAGTGCAATATTTTCGTTTTTTATGACACTAAACAGTGCATATTAAGCGTGAACATACTATCTTTGCATACAGGATTTGGCACTCGCAAGATGCCGCCTTGTTATATATATAATGTACGTAAGACTGGTCAGAGCATGAATACAGAGTTTTTCATCCGTCTGTTTGTTGCCGCTTTGTTGGGCGGTATTATCGGCTTGGAGCGCAACTACCGCGCGAAAGAGGCCGGGTTCAGAACCCATTTCCTCGTTGCTTTGGGCAGCGCACTGTTCATGGTGGTGTCGCAAAACGGCTTCGGGCGGGAGCTGGAGGAGCTTGCAAACCTGCGGTGGGACGCTTCGAGAATAGCCTCGCAGGTGGTTACCGGCATCGGATTTATCGGTGCGGGCACGATAATCTTCCAGAAGCACGTCGTGAGGGGGCTTACCACGGCGGCAGGGCTGTGGGTGACGTCGGCCATAGGCCTCGCCTGCGGTTCGGGAATGTATGTGGAAGCCACAGTGTCCACCGTGCTTGTACTGCTGTGCCTTGAGGCTTTGAGCTTCATACTCGACCGTTTCGGCACGAAGAACATATCGCTGACGTTCACGTCAAAGAGCAGAAGCAAGATGACGGAGACGCTAAAGACACTGCACCACAGCGGCATGGACATAAGCAACTACAGCCTGAAGGAGCAGGACACGCCCGGAGGCAAGTCGATAGTAGTATCGATGGAGATACGTCTGCGGCGGAAGGACTACGAAAGAAGAGTGCTTGAGCTTATGAACGACATGGACGACGTGAACATCGAGTCCATAGAATAGTCTGAAGGGTGCGTCAAGTCATTCCTTGACCGCCACATAATCGACGTATTCGCCGTCGCCGTCACCGTAGATCTTGCGGTTGGCGGCATCCTGTGTACGGGTATCGACCACCGTGTTGCCCCCGTGCCGGGGCTTCGCGCGCCTTCTTCCGTCCGAACCGCCGCCGTTACGCATACGGCGCTGCCCTCCGAAGAGGCTGCGCAGGCCGAAGAGCGAGTCCAAGTGCAACATTCTGATGACCCTTGCCACGAGCAACGCTGCAAAAACGAGCACGGCAAGGGCGAAGACCCCGACAAAAAGAAGCAGGAAAATGAGGACATTCATGCCGCAAAGCCGTTTTATTTCTTACGGAAACAGTGGCCGCAAACAGCATAGGCCACGTATAAAGCCACAATGGCGGCAAAACCTGTGAGGCGCAAGGCGGCGAGAAGCGCCGCGCAGACAATCAGGAAAGAGTAGCGGACCTCGTTGCCTTTCCATCCCCAGTGCTTGAATTTGAGCGAGAACATGGGCAGTTCGGCCACGAGAAGCCAGCTTGACACGGCCACCATTGCCATGACAAAGACCGCGGCAAGGGGCTGGTTGGCAACAAAGCTCTCCGCCCCCACGATGAGCGAAGCCCAGAACAGGGCGTTGGCCGGTGTGGGCAGGCCTATGAAAGAGGTGGTCTGCCGCTCGTCAAGGTTGAACTTGGCGAGGCGCAGTGCCGAGAAAGCCGCCATAAGGAAAGCCCAATAGGGAACATAAGCCCCGACAGGACGCAAGAATGACGGTATGTCCAGAGTGGAAAGCAGCGTGAACACCATAGCCGAGGGGGCAACTCCGAACGTCACGCAGTCGGCCAGCGAGTCCAGCTCCTTGCCAATCGGCGAGGAAACGCCCAACAGGCGTGCGCTCATGCCGTCGAAGAAGTCGAACACCGCACCTATTATTATAAAGAGGAAAGCCCAGTCGTACAGTCCGACAAAGGCGTTGCCCACAGCTATGCAGCCCGAAACGAGGTTGCCGCAGGTCAGGGTGTTGGGAACATTCCGCGTTATGAAGTTTGCCATCAAGCCCCTTTCTGTTTCAGTTTAGCTATGACTGTCTGGTCGCCCGTGGTGCTTTGCCCCATCTTCACGCACACTTCCGTGCCCAAAGGCAGATAGACATCCACGCGCGAGCCGAGCTTGATGAAGCCCAGATGCTCGTCTATGTAGCACTCTTCGCCCTCCTTGGCATACGTGACTATGCGCCTTGCCATCGCTCCGGCTATCTGCCGGCAGAGTATGTCCTCGCCCTCCGGGGTGGTAATCATCACGTCGGCGCGCTCGTTCTCCTCGCTTGCCTTGGGCAGCCACGCCTTGTGGTAGTTGCCGTCCTGATGGTGCACGAACTTGACCTTGCCGTCAACGGGAAACCAGTTGGCGTGTACGTTGAACAGACTCATGAATATCGACACCATAATGCGGCGGTCGTGGAAATAGGTGTCCTCGTCCACCTCCTCTATCACCACCACTTTGCCGTCGGCAGGAGCCACTACGATGCGCTCGGTCTCGCCGTTGTAGTAGCGTATGGGGCAGCGGTAGAAGTTGAGAACCACCGCCCATGCTGCGCCAAACACCGCCACGAACAGCCAGAACGGCAGCGCAGGACCGAAAAAGTGCCAGAGGGCTACGGCCACTACGGCCACAGCCGCCAGACTAAAGAGCAGTGTGTCGGTGCCCTCCCGGTGTATTCTGATCTTTTTCAGTTTCTTTATTCTTCTGCCCATTACGGTTGTCTCTTGTTTTGTTTTATGTTAGCACTTCCCTGACAGGGCTGCCTTTGCGCCCAAGCCTGGCCTTACGCCCTGCAAACAGGCCGTTTAAGGGTCATAAACCGGCGGTTTGCGTACCGTAACCCGGCGGTTTGCGACGCAAAACCCGGCGGGTTTCCCACACCATCCCTCCGGCCGCCTTTCAGCCAACGGTCGGGACAGGGTGCGGCAAGCATCTGCAAAGGTACGCTTTTTTTGCCTTTCACACAAGCGATACCTCTTTTTTCCCTCTTTTACTTGGCCGTTTCGGGGATTAGGCGTAACTTTACACCTCAAACAAAACGCCGGGCGCACATCACAATGCAGGATTTCATACACCTTCACGTACACACTTACTACTCGATACTCGACGGTCAGTCGAGCATATCCAAACTTGTTGACAAGGCCATTGCCAACGGCATGAAAGGCATGGCCATCACCGACCACGGCAACATGTTCGGAGTAAAGGAACTGTTCGACTATTGCAACAAGGTGAACGGAAAGCGCAAGGCCGAGGGACTGGAGCCTTTCAAGCCCATATTCGGCTGCGAGGTGTATGTAGCCCACCACAAGAAAGAGGACAAAACGAAGGAAAGCGGCGACTTGGGCGGCTATCACCTTATAGTATTGGCCAAGAACTACCACGGATACAAGAACCTTATCAAGCTCGTGTCGAACGCCTGGGTGGACGGATTCTACGGCAGGCCGCGCACAGACCGCAAAGACCTTGAGCGATACCATGAGGACTTGATAGTGTGCTCGGCCTGTATCGCCGGCGAAGTGCCCGCCAAGATACTCAAAGGCGACATGGCGGGAGCACGGGAGGCTGTGGAGTGGTACAAGAACCTGTTTGGCGACGACTATTATCTGGAGCTTCAGCGTCACGAAGTGAGAGACCCCACGATAAGAGCCAACCGCGAGACGTTCCCATTGCAGCAGGAAGCCAACAGGGAACTGGTGAAACTGGCCGGGGAATACGGCATCAAGCTGGTGTGCACCAACGACGCGCACTTCGTAAACCAGGAAAACGCCGAAGCCCACGACCACCTTCTCTGCCTCTCAACGGGCAAAGACCTTGACGATCCGAGCCGTATGCTCTACTCAAAACAGGAGTGGTTCAAGACAAAAGAGGAGATGAACGAGGTGTTTTCCGACCACCCCGAGGCTCTGAGCAATACGCTCGAAGTGCTCGGCAAGGTGGAGTTCTACGACATAGAGCACGCCCCAATCATGCCGTTCTTCCCCATTCCGGAGTCGTTCGGCACCGAAGAGCAGTGGAGAAACAAGTTCACAGAAGAACAACTGTTCAAGGAATTTACCAGCGACGAGAACGGTGAGAACCAGATACCGCGCGAAGAGGGCGAGAAGAAGATAAAGAAACTGGGCGGATACGACAAGCTCTACCGCATAAAGTTCGAGGCCGACTATCTTGCCAAGCTCGCTTACGAGGGCGCAAGCAAGCGCTACCCCACCCCATTGACCGACGAGGTAAAGGAAAGGATAAACTTCGAGCTTCACATAATGAAGACTATGGGTTTCCCGGGCTACTTCCTGATAGTGCAGGACTTCATCAATTCAGCAAGAGACACACTGGGCGTGATGGTAGGCCCCGGACGTGGCTCGGCTGCAGGGTCGGTTGTGGCCTACTGTCTCGGCATCACAAAGATAGATCCCATCAAGTACGACCTCCTGTTCGAGCGATTTCTCAATCCCGACCGCATATCGCTGCCTGATATAGACACCGACTTCGACGACGACGGGCGCGGACGTGTGCTCGAATGGGTGGAGGACAAGTACGGCCATGAGAACTGCGCGCACATCATAACCTACGCCACTATGGCCACGAAGAACTCCATTAAGGACGTGGCACGCGTGGAGAAACTGCCCCTAAACAAGTCGAACGAGCTGTGCAAAGCCATCCCCGACAAGTTGCC
Source organism: Lachnospiraceae bacterium (assembly GCA_963590445.1). Classification (GTDB taxonomy): domain Bacteria; phylum Bacteroidota; class Bacteroidia; order Bacteroidales; family Bacteroidaceae; genus Prevotella. The sequence goes on from CAVAPI010000072.1 coordinate 4,865, forward strand.
GGACGGGCTGAAGATGAACCTTACCAATGCCATCAAGTGCATTCCGGAGCTGCGTGACGCTGAGGCAAGCCCCGACCCACAGCTGCACAACACCATTTCATACGCCAAAATGCTTGAAGGCACGGTGCGCGGCACTGGCATCCACGCCTGCGGCTTCATCATCTGCCGCGACCCGATAAGCGACTGGGTGCCCGTCTCCACCGCCGACGACAAGGAGAACCCCGGCCACAAGCTCCACTGCACGCAGTATGACGGTCACGTAATCGAGTCAACGGGTCTGATAAAGATGGACTTCCTCGGTCTGAAAACGCTTTCCATACTGAAAGAAGCCGTCGAGAATATACGCATAACCACCGGGCATGAGATAGACTTGGACAATATTCCTATAGACGACGAGGCCACCTACAGGCTCTACGCCGAGGGTCGCACCGTCGGCACGTTCCAGTTTGAGTCGCCCGGCATGCAGAAATACCTGCGCGAACTGCAGCCCACGGTGTTTGAAGACATCATTGCCATGAACGCCCTCTACCGCCCCGGGCCTATGGACTACATCCCTTCCTTCATCGCACGCAAGAACGGGAGGGAAGAAATCAAGTACGACATACCTTGTATGGAGAAGTATTTGAAGGACACCTACGGCATTACCGTCTATCAGGAGCAGGTCATGCTGCTGTCAAGGCAGCTCGCCAACTTCACCCGAGGCGAGAGCGACGCTCTGCGAAAGGCCATGGGAAAGAAGAAGAAGGACATCGTGGACGCCATGAAGCCAAAGTTTATCGAAGGCGGAAAGGCCAACGGCCACGACCCGAAGGTGCTTGAGAAGATATGGAGCGACTGGGAGAAGTTCGCCTCCTACGCTTTCAACAAGAGCCACGCCACGTGCTACTCGTGGGTAGCCTACCAGACGGCCTACCTTAAGGCGCACTATCCGTCGGAATACATGGCCGCCGTGATGAGCCGCAACAAGGACAATCCGGCGGAAATCACCAAGCTGATGGACGAATGCCGGTCAATGGGCATACAGACACTGGTGCCTGACCTCAACGAAAGCCACCAGAAGTTCAGCGCAAACAAGAAGGGCGAGATACGTTTCGGGCTGGGCGCCATAACGGGAGTGGGCATAAAAGCGGCCGACGCCATAGTGGAAGAGAGGGAAGCCAACGGCACTTACAAGGACATATTCGACTTCATACAGCGCATAAACCTGTCGGCTGTGAACCGAAACGTAATCGAAGCCCTCGTGCTAAGCGGCGGTTTCGACAGCTTCGGAACGATGAAACGCGAGGATTTCTTTGCCAGAAACAGCAAGGGAGAGACCTTTATCGACACCTATATACGCTACGGCCAGATCTACAAGGCGGGCAAAGACCAGATGAAAAACTCGCTGTTCGGCGACGGAGACGATGTGGAAATAACCAAGCCACCCATCCTCAAAGGCGAGCCGTGGGGCGACATAGAGAGGCTGAACAAGGAGCGGAAGCTCGTGGGGATATACCTTTCGTCTCATCCGCTTGACGAATACGAGACGATAATAGACTGTTTCTGCAACACAACCTGCGAGGAACTGAAGGACATCAACGCTCTTTCCGGCCGCGACACCATCACTTTCGCCGGTATAGTCACCAACTTCATGGAGAAGAACACCAATGACAACAAGAAATGGGGACGGGTTACGCTGGAGGACTTCAGCGGTTCGTGGGAATTAACGCTCTTCGGAGACGAGTGGGCAGGCAACTTCGGCTACCTTACCAAGAGCAGTGCCGTGTACATAATAGCCAAGCGGCAACTGCGGTTTCCCAACTCCAACATATACAAATTGAAGATTCAGCACATCGAATACCTCCAGACATTCAAGGAAAAGGCCATCCAGAGGATTACCATATCCGTCAATTCCGACAAGCTGGACAACCGGACAGCTCTGGAACTCGGCGAGATAGCCGGCGAAAACAAGGGGGAAACCGACCTGTTCTTCCAAATCCATGACTCGCAAGGCAAGAACCACGTGCTGCTGAAGAGCACGAAAAGCACCGTCAACGTGAACAAAAAGCTCATCTCTTTCATCGAACAGTCGCCGGCACTCGACTACAAAATCAATTAAAAAGCCGCCGGACGACACTGAAAAGACAACAATCCTATAAAACAACAACATTAAAGACAACTATGGAAGTAAACATCACTACCGAAAACTTCGAGACTCTGAAAAACGGCAGCCTGCCGTTAGTCGTGGATTTCTGGGCTACATGGTGCGGACCGTGCCGTATGATAGCCCCAATCATTGAGGAGCTGGCCAAAGAGTACGACGGGAAAATTGCCGTGGGCAAGTGCGACGTGGAGGAAAACGATGACATTGCAGCCGCATACGGCATACGCAACATCCCCACAATACTCTTCTTCAAGAACGGAGAGGTGGTCGACAAGACCGTGGGAGCACTCTCAAAGGCGAAAATCGAAGAGAAATTCAAAGCACTCCTGTAAGTTATGGCCGGTATAGACGACGAACTGCGCATGGACGATGCCGAGAACGCATGCGAGATAGAGTTCATCCGCAGGCAAATCCCGTCGGAACTGAAGGACAAGTTCAGCGATTCTGACCTCTTGGCCATACTGGAAACCATCGTGGACTACTACTGCGAGAGCGGCTTGCTCGACACTCAGCCCGACCAGGACGGCTACATAGACATCGACATGGAGGCTGTGGCCGGCCACGTGTGCCGCATAGCCAAGGAAGAACGCGGCATGGAGCTGGACCCGTCGGAAGTGTTCTTCGTGGTAGAAGCCGACATGGACTTTCAGGAGCAGGAGCTTTAACTGCAAAAAACGGCAAAGGTGTCCGGCCAACGGTGACGTTCTGTCATCCGGCCGGACACCTTTTTTATATACACCCGCTACCCTTACGACACGCACCCGCCAGTTCAGCCGGCCATAAACGCCGTTTACGACCCGTAAATGCCACGTTTACGGGTCGGAAATGCACCATTTACAATGCGCAAACGGGCGGCCGGTCAGAGCGAGACGGTGCGGCTGCCGTCTTCATTCTCGGCTATCGTGACGCGCACGGCGTCGCCGGGCAGGAGTTCCTCAACCAGTTCCGGCCACTCGATGAAGCAGACGGCACCGCTGTAGAAGTAGTCTTCGTAGCCCATGTCATACACTTCGCCGAGCTTTTTGATGCGGTAGAAGTCGAAATGATACACGATTTCGCCTGTCGAATCGGCCCGGTACTCGTTGACAATGGCGAATGTGGGCGACGTAATCACGTCGTCTATGCCCATTTCCTCACACACGGCCTTGATGAATGTGGTCTTTCCTGCCCCCATCTTGCCGTAGAAGGCGAAGACTGTGGCTCCGTTCATGGCGGCAACGAACTGCCTTGCGGCCTCGCGGATGCCGCCCAAGTTGTCTATTCCTATCTCCATTGTGGTCTATCTTTTCTTTCCCGTAAGTGTTATCAGCGGTATTATCATCTCTTCCATGGATATTCCGCCGTGCTGGAAGGTGTCCTTGTAGTATGAAACGTAGTAGTTGTAGTTGTTCGGATAGGCGAAAAACGAGTCGCCAGAGGCAAAGACGTAGCTCGTACTGAGGTTGGGCGACGGCAGGAGAGCCTTGCCCGGCTCCTTGATAACGAACACTTCCTTGCTGTCGTAGCTAAGGTTCTTGCCCAGCTTGTAGCGCAGATTGGTGTTGGTGTTGCGGTCGCCTTTTATCTTCACCGGCCTGCTGGCGCGTATGGAACCGTGGTCTGTGGTGACTATCACCTTGCATCCGGTCTGCGAAAGCAGCTTGAAGAAGTCGGAAATGACCGAGTGGTTGAACCAGCTGAGCGTGATGCTGCGGTAGGCCGACTCGTTGTTGGCCAGCTCGCGCACCATTTTCGACTCCGTCCGGGCATGGCTGAGCATATCAATGAAGTTGAACACCACCACGTTGAGGTCGTTTTTCTCCATCTGACGGAACTTTTGCATGAGCTTTTCCGCACCGGCCGAGTCGTTTATCTTGGTATAAGAGAATGTGTCGTGGCGGCGGTAACGGTCGAGTTGTGTCTGGATTAGCGGAGCCTCGTTGGGGTTTTTGCCTTCGCCCTCGTCCTCATCCACCCACAAATCGGGGAACATATCGGCGATAGCCTTGGGCATAAGGCCGCTGAATATGGCGTTGCGCGCATACTGTGTGGCCGTAGGGAGTATGCTAAGATACAGTTCTTCGTTGATTTCAAAGCCCTCGCCAATCTCCTTGGCCACCATCCGCCACTGGTCGTAGCGGAAGTTGTCGAGCACAATGAGGCACACTTTCTCGCCGGCATTGAGCATTGGGAACACTTTCTTCTTGAATAGCTCCGGACTCATCAACGGATGGTTGTCGCCAGACCGCCCCGGCGCAAGCTCGGAGACCCAGTCCATATAGTTTTTCCTGACGAATTTGGCAAAGCCACTGTTGGCTTCCTCCTTCTGCATGCGCAGCATTTCGGTCATATTGCTGTCGGTGCTGCTCAGTTCCAGCTCCCAATGCACGAGCCGTTTGTACACTTCCACCCAGTCTTGCCACGTCCTGCAGTCGCCAATCTGCATGGCTATCTGCTGAAAGCTCTGCTGATAGCCCGACTGAGTGACCTCCGTCTCGATGGCTTTGCGGTGTATGTTCTTCTTCAGGGCAAGCAATATCTGGTTGGGGTTGACCGGTTTTATCAGATAGTCGGCTATCTTCGACCCGATAGCCTGGTCCATGATGTTCTCCTCCTCGCTCTTCGTCACCATCACCACGGGCACCGAAGGCAGTATTTCCTTTATCTTCTGGAGCGTTTCAAGGCCGCTCAGACCCGGCATCATCTCGTCCAGCAGCACCAAGTCGAAGTTCTGGCGGCGGCATTGCTCCACCGCATCCACGCCGTTGCTCACAGTCACCACCTCGTAGCCTTTCCTTTCAAGGAACAGGAGGTGCGCCCTCAACAGGTCAATCTCGTCGTCAACCCACAATAACAGTCCGTTGCTCATCTGTAAAAGTCGTCATTAAAATCAAAACCATTGTTCTCTTGCACGCCGTTGCCGCCGTTGCCGCCAGGGGAGTCACCGTTTTCTTCCGGCAAATCTTCCTGCTCTTTCTCCTGCTCCACGCTTTCGGGTATGTTAAGCAGCTGCTCGTCGCTTATTTGCAGCGGTGCGAAAGCCTTTTCAAAGAAGCTCTCGTAGTCGGTATAGCTGTATTTCGAGCCAAGGAGCTTCAGGTTTTCCTCGCTTATTATTATCCTCCGGCAACCGTGCAGCCGCTCCGTCATGTCAGTGTCGGCATACAGCAGCCGTGCATACTGAAGAGCCTCGTCGTAACTCAGGAAACCGCGTATCATCATGCGGCAGATGCCACGGTCGTCATCAACGGATATGTCGAAGTTGCGCACGAGAAAGTTGCTGAAATTGTACTTCGCAAGGTCATAAAGCAACTGGTTGGTGTTGACGGAATCGGCACGGCAAGCCAGCATGAAGACGAATCCGGTGTTGCGTTCGGTGCTCAGAGTGTCGGCAACCGTGGAGTCTGTCGCAGCCAAGTCCACACCGCGCCGCGACCAAATGTCGCCCAAATCAAACCTGCCGCCGTGAAGTGCGCGTCCTGCCTGCACTCCTTTTATTATCATACCGGCCATCTCCGTCACCTCACTTTCGGGATATTTCTCCACCACCTGCTTCATATTGTCGAGACAACCCTGCGCATTGCCCTCGTCAAGCAGCCCCAATCCGTCAATGAAAATGAACTTCGGACGGTTGTAGCCCAACGGGAAACGCTCCGCCGACAGGGCGGCATTGGCCTTCACCTCGCCCATTCGCCCGGCCTTGAACGCCTCGTAGGTGGCACCGTAGAGCGAGTCTTCAATGTGAACGCCGAACTTTGAGTTCTCCACAAAGTGCGGATCGCTCAAGAGACTTGTCCACTTGCTGTCAGGATATTGCGCCTGCAACTTCGCCAGACAGGCATCGGCCATGGCCGTGTCGCCGAGACGCGAGTACAGGAGGAACAGATGGTACCACGCTTCGTCCGTCTTTTCATACTCCGGATATTGGCCCGTGAGCCGCGTCAACGCCTTTTCGCCCAGCTTAAGGTTGTCCAGCTTGTCCTTGAATATCACGCCCGAATTGAACAACCCGTCCTCTATTATCGCGTCGCTGGCCGCTTTCTGCTCGTCGGTGAACGGTATTTGAGCCAAGTAGTACTCCCTTTTGTGCGGGTCAGTGGCCGGGTCGTCCTCCTTAGGTTTCTCTTTGCCGTCCGTCGCAGCCACGGAGTCGGTTGGCGCAACTGCCGCTACGGAGTCGGCAACGGCTGTTTCCTGACCCGCGTCCTGCCCCATATTCACCACAGTACGGTTCACCCGCTGCCAGTTGTCCACGTTTTCACGCTTGCCCCACTGGCTTTGGAAAGCCGCCTTTCCTTGGTTTACGGCCATCGGATTGTAGAAATACCACTGTCCGCTCTTCGTCGTGGAGTTGTCAGTCGCGGCCTGGTTGGTCTTCTGCTGGTTGCCTACAGCCCCCGAAGCCTGCTGTTGTTTCTCCGCCTCGGCCTCTTGAGCCGCGCGTTTCTCCTCCTTTTCCTTGCGCTTCAGTGCCTCTATCACCCTGTCGATAGCCTTGTTGCGCTCAGCCTCCGGCAGTTTTGCCAGCACTTGCAGCGAGTCTTGCAGATAAACGGCATCGGTAAAGGGCACCAACTCGTCAAGC
>CAVAPI010000073.1:0-10931 GCA_963590445.1 Lachnospiraceae bacterium
GCCCCGACGACGAAACGGTGGCGAGGCCACCAATATGCGGGGGTAATCTTGTTGACAGAGCCGTCCTTATGGTAGGTCTGCGTGCCTCCGCGATGGTCGTAGAGCAGACTGTAGGCCGCCGAGAACTTCAGGTATTTGTTCAGCCTGTAGTCCGCGCCCAGCCCAAGACTGTAACGGTCCATCTCCTTTGAGTCGTTGCGGGTTCTTGCGCCAAGCTCCCCTTCCAGCGCCCAGTGCTTGCCAATCTTCTTCTCAACGCCAACGTCCGTCCATACGCCGAAATCGCTCTGCGCCCTGACTTCCACCGCCGCCATAATCAATGCGGCGAGAAGCAACGGTATTCCTATTGTCTTCATCTTTATGTCCTCCTGCGTTATGCGTTAAAGTATTCTTCGGAGTGTACCTTCACCTGACCGTCTATCACGTTCACCTCGTCGGCCTGATAGTATATCTTGATGACGCTCATGTCGCGGAGAAAATCGATGCCGCCTATTTCCACCTTCACTATGTCAAGTCCCGTGCGCTCCCGCAGGTCGGCAAGAAGTTCCTCGCGACGGTCAGGCTTGATGAGTTCTATGCGGTCGTACTGTACCATCTTTACCGCCATGCTTCCCTTCACCTTGATACGCTCAAAGAGAAAGGTCACTGCGATGAAGAGCAGATTGACCACGACAAGCATTGTCCAGCCGAGAGAGGCCGACAGCCCGTTGATTACCGACAGGGCGATAATCATAAAGAGATAGGTCATCTCTCTCACTGGCATCGACTCCGTGCGATAGCGTATGATGCCGAAGATGGCAAAGAGGCCGAGCGCAAACTCTATGCGCACCTTGGCGTCGCCCAATAGGTTGATGAGGAAGAAGATGCTGAAGCCGATGAGCATGAACGTGAAATAATATTCCCGCCTGCGGCTCTTGGGAAAGTACAGCCAGTGGGTTATCAGCCACACGGCAATGGTGTTGATTGCGAAGCGCAATATCAAAGGCAGTACGTCTGCCATATCCAAAAGGTTTGTCATAGTCCGGATGTTAAAAGAGAATACGCTTTATGAAATCTTCATCAGACGCTGCAGTCTCGGCTTTATGCGGTTGAGACGAAGACCGGGATTGGTGAGAGCCTCGCCTATGCAATACTTGCTGAAACCGCACTGACGGATGCGCAGTTCCCGGAGCATTGCCAGTATGGGCGACGGTTTCAGTCCGTCGCGCTTCAGCTCAATGATGGCTATCTGCGGAAGTGAACACTGTATGCCGGTGGACAGGTTGCAGAACTCCAGACAGGTGTCGATGGTGAGCCGTTCGGTCTTTGCCCGGTTGACCAGGGTAATGCGGTGAAAACTGTTTTCAATCTTCCGCTCCAACAGTTGGGGGTCGACGCGCACATTGCGGCGCAGGAAGTCCATAGCTTCGGGAGTTGGAAGGTCTATCGCCGAGATTCGGCTCTTATGTGTCTGCCCGTGGTTGTCCTTGGTCTTCACTTCAAGGAAACTCAACTGGCTGTCCACATAGGAGCGCACCCTCACCTTCTGTCTGCCGGCATGACCGTTGTGGTGGGCATTGTAGAATGTATAGTCGCTGGAGTCGTAATAGACAGTGGCGTAGTTCATGTTGCGCTTGCCGTCAATCTCCTGCACCCGATACTCGTCGCCGGCCATCTGGAGCAGAGCCGTCAGCTTGCCGATACTGGTGACGAACTTGGTGTCGGTACGGTTCATCAGCCTTATGCCGCCCATCTCTTCAAGGGAAATGGAGTCGAACTTGGAAATTATAGTATCCATAGTCATGTCTGCTTGCAGTTAAACACATTGGGACAGATGTCGCGTCACGGCCTTCCGCCGGGCTGGCCGCCGCCATTAGGCAGACCGCCTCCACCACCGTTCATGCCACCGTTCGTGCCACCACTATAGTTATATGTGTTGACCGTCTGCGAGAGAGTCAGTGTGGCCAGAGTGGAACCGCCGCTAACGGTTGCGTCGGCAGTATAGCCGCAGAAACTTGTGCCGCCATTAACGGTAGCTCCCGAGGACAGCGTGTAGGAGTTGCCATTTGTCATCTTGGGCGAACTGAGAAGCAAGGTGTAGCCCTGCTGGGTGTAGTCGCGCGGCACATTGAAGGCAAAGATGTTGTTGCCGTCACTGTCCGTCACGGTGAGATACTGTCCGCTGGAGATACTGCTGCCGCCGAATATGACCACAGGCTGGGTGGTTGTGCTCGCCGTCGGGGTGGACGTTCCTCCGCCGATGCCTATCACAGTGCCTCCCGTAATGGTGAATGTGTTCTCATCGCAGTCGAAGCCATCCTCCGGCTGCGTGGTTCCGCAAGCCACAACCAAGCCGCCCGTGATGGTAAGTGTGGAGTTGGAGTCGATGCCGTCGTTGTTTGTTCCCATCGCAAAGACATTGCCGCCGCTTATGGTCATGGCCTTAGCGGAGTTGATGGCATCGTCATAGCAGTAGGCCATGACTGCACCGCCCGTGATGTCCATCGTGCTCTTGCTCTCTATGCCCTCGGCATCCTCGCCGCCTGTGCAGCGCACCATGATGGTGCCGCCGTTCAGATACATGGCACCCTTGCTCTTTATGCCCTTGGGCGAAGCGTCGAGAGAGCCATAGACGTATTGTTTGCCAGTGGTTATGACCTTTATTGTGCCGCCGTTTACAGTGAGAGTCTGGTCGGTGCTGATGCCCTTGCCTCCTGCGCCGGTGCTCTTGCAGTAGAGCGCACCTCCGTTCATCACAAAGATGCTGTCGGATTTCACTCCGGCGCATCCGCTCACGTCCTGCTCGTCGGAGTCATATTCGCCTGTGCCGGTGGTGACGGCGATAGTCCGTCCGCCGTCTATCTGCACCAGTCCGTCGCTGCTCAAACCCTTGCTTGCTGCGGCGGAAGTCTCCACGTTTACCACTCCACCTTTTATATATATGGCATCGTTGCCCTTGACGGCGTTGCCGGCCGTGGCTTTCACATACACATTGTTGCCGGGACGGAACATCACGTAGTCGTCACTGCGTATGCCTGCCTTGCAATTTGCATAGACCCGGAGCGAACCTTCGCCGGAGAAGAGCATCTTGCCCTCGCTGAAGAAGCAGGCCTTCATGTCCTCGTCGTCAGTCTGGTCGGCATAGGCCGTACCGTCGGTGAGGGTGTTGACTGTGCCGTCGGCGAGCACAATGTAGCCGCGCTTCTTGCTCTGGATGTTGATGGCTGCGCCGTCAGGGTTTGTTATGTTAGCGCCGTTCAGCTCCAGCTCAAACTTATAGTCGCTGTAGATTTTGAGAAAACCGTCGGTTGTGGTGCCGCTCACAATGTAGTGTACCTTCTTGACAGTTGAATTGACCGTAACATCGGCACCGTTTACCGTGACGGTTACACCATCAACACTGCCCGATGAGGTTGCCGTAGTGCCGTTGAAGGCTATACGCACCTCGTTGGAAAACGTGTTGTTCTCGATATAGTCCTCCGCCTCGTCGCCGTCGGTGGGTATGGTTTCCGTTTCCGAGAGAGCCGTCGTGTCGATGGCTATGTCAAACGAACGGAGGTCTGAAATGGAACTGGAATAAGTGGTGGAACCGTCTCCGCCGCTGTTGTTGTTGCTGTTGCCACCGCCGTTGTTAATATCCCAACTGTCATTGTCGGAAGAGCATCCGACCATTACCATAAGGGCGAGCATAAGCATCGCCGTTTGCACATTTCGTGTCATAGGTTACGTCCTTTCTTTTCTTATTGGTTATTACAAAACGGTTGCTTTATCACTAAAATTCTGACACAAAGAAAGTACAATCCTGTGAAGTCAGCAACTTTATTCAACGAACGGGCTGTTTCTCTCAACAATCCGACAGTGGGGAAACAAACAGAAAAGCGCAGTAAAGGCGGCACGCCAAACTTGACGTGCCGCCTTTACCGCGTTTAATAAAGAAGTCGCAGGGACTATTCCTTTTGCGACAATATTGCGCGCAGCTGGTTGCACTCGCCGTCGCTCAAGCCGCACTCCTTGAGATACTTTTCGGCTGCGGGCTGCACCAAGCCCTCAAGGTCGGAAAGCTTATAGTCCCAGTCTATGTTGTTGTAGTCGTCGAGAGCCTCCTCGTGGCACAACAGCCACAGCATACGGTTGACGGACAGAGACTGACGCAGATTGTAGGATTCGCCGCCGTCGGGTATGTGGTAGAAATTGAGCATGGTGACCATATAGTCCCGGCACAGTTCGTCTAAGGTTGCCCCGGCAAACGCCTCGAGCACCATTGACACGAAGCCGCAGCGGTCCTTGCCCTCATTGCAGTGTATTAGATATGGTGGCTCGTGGGCTATCATGAACCTCACGGCCTCACCCATCTTGGCCTTGAAGTCCTTGTGGAACGTGTTGGCCATCATGCCGCAGGCTATCGTGCGTCCCTCGTTGAAGAGGTTCGGGCAGTAGGTTGACGCATAGCCGGCTGTAGCCATATACTCGCGCACCTTTTCCGGTGTGTCGGCCAGGTCTATTTCGGTCTTTATGCCCACGGTCTGCGCCAGGCTGTCGGCCACGGCGTAGCGTCCGGGATTTTTGGCGCAGTTGAGCGGATTGCTGGAGCGGTAGAGCACGCCCAGAGCAATGCCTGTTGTGGTTATCATGCGGAAGTTGGCATACTCCTCGGCGGTTTCGCCGGGCTGCCGCTGTTCCTGATACACCGACTTCAGCAGTTCGTAGGTGGTCTTGTAGCCGCCCTTTTCCTGTAGTTTCATCACCACCGTGTCGCCGACTTCGCCGCCGATGTAGTAGTGGAAGTCGCCGTTGAGCATGGCAAAGCCGTAGTCGTCGCCGTGGGCGAGATAGTCCACATAGGAGGGGCCGAGGATGGCCACCTCGTTGAACGAACTCACATACGGCAGATATTCAAGCCGGATATTGCTGCCAATCGTCACGTCGAGCAGGTCGCCATAGTCGAATCCCGCCTGCTTCATGTCGGCAGGTGTGAAGTTGGGTATAGGCTGGCCGTAGTCGTTCACTTCGACAATCCTGCCCGTGATTATGCCTGTCGAAACAGGAGTTTCGTCACTGCTATCGCTGCAAGCCGTAAACAATGCGACGGTAACGATAGCCACAAAGAATGATAATTTGTTCATGTCATAATAGTTCTTTTAAGATACTTATAGTACTTGCAATCTCGTATTCAGAAACGGTAAAATGGATGTTTTGTTTTGCAGGAAAGGCGTTTCCTTCACGTAAGTATGTCATTTGTAAAGCGCAGAGGTGACGTTTACTGAGCGCAAACGCCACCTCTACTATTGTATAGTCCGTGTGTTATTTCTTGATGTTCGGCTTTTGCAAACCGTAGCCCTTGCGCTTGTCCTCCATAAGGAGCAGCAGCGAAACCACTATGGCGAGCACTCCGAAGCCGGCGAAGATGGTCATCGTCTCGGTGTAGTCGATGGTGCCGTCGGCCGCAGTGTTGGCTTGGTTCACCTTGCCTATCCACACCGGCACCAGAGCAAGGCCGATGTTCTGTATGTAGAATATCAGCGCATAGGCTGTGCCGAGCAGCTTCATCGGTATTATCTTAGGCACCGAAGGCCACATGGCCGAGGGCACGAGGCCGAAGGCGATGCCGAGCACTACCATCACGGCGATGGCCAGCACCCACGAACTGAAAGGCAGGGCAAACACGATGTGCACGCAGGTGAGCAGTACGCTGCCTATGAGCATGAGCGTGGCTCCCTTGCCATACTTGTCGTAGATGCCGCCGAAGAACGGGGTGAGGAATATGGTGCCGAAGGGGAGCATGGCCGGGATGAGTCCTGCCACACTGGCGTCAACGCCATACTTGAACACCATGAGCTTGGTGGCAAACTTGAGGAAGGGGAACACTCCGGCGTAGAACATGAGGCACAACACGGCCACATACCAAAAGCCGACATTGGTGAGCAAGCCCTTGAGGTCGGCAAACTTGAAACCTTCCTCCGGCTCTGCCTCTGCGGCTGCAGCGGAGGCATCCTCGCGCTTGTCCATCACGCAATAGACAATGAACGCCACCATGCCGGCGCAGAGCATGGCCGCACCGAGACCCACCGAGGCTGACACTCCGCCCATAGCCTTGGCAAAAGGCAGGGATACGGCCAGTGCGCCAGCAGTACCTATACGGGCGAGAGCCACCTGCAAGCCCATGGCCAGGGCAAGTTCGTGGCCGGTAAACCACTTTACTATCACCTTGCTAACAGTAATTCCGGCTATCTCGCAGCCCACGCCATAGATGGCAAAGCCGAGCACCGCCCAGAGCACCTGCACGCTGTATGTGCCTATGCCGAGGGGCAGGGTCACGTTGCCGCTGAAGTCGTTGGCCAAGGCCCACCACTTTATCAGTGCGCCGCCGAACATGAGCACGGTTGACATCATGCCGGTGAAGCGTATGCCGAACTTGTCGAGGATAATGCCGCCGAAGAACAGCAGCAGCAGGAACACATTGAAGTAGCCATAGGCTCCCGAAAAGAAGCCGTACTCATCGGATGACCAGCCGAGGCCAAGGCCGCCGTCTTCCTTGGCAGCCGTGAGCAGCGGCTCAAGAGGCGACATCACGTCGGTGAAGAAATAGCCGAACATCATCGTGAAGCTCACGATGACCAGGGTTGTCCAGCGAGCTGCCTTCGAGTCGCTGAGCTTTTGTCTGATTGCTTGTGTCATTGTCGTTGTATGTGTTTGTTTATGTCGTTCGTTACGTTTAACCGACCGGCTTATTTCTTCAGCCAACGGTCGAGCCATCCGAAGAAAGTGCGCTGCCAGAGTATGCCGTTCTGCGGTTTGAGCACCCAGTGGTTCTCGTCGGGGAAGATGAGCAGTTCGGCAGGTATGCCTCTCATGCGTGCGGCGTTGAAGGCTCCCATGCCCTGGTTATAGTTTATGCGGTAGTCCTTCTCGCCGTGTATGCAGAGTATGGGTGTGTCCCACTTGTCCACAAACTTGTGGGGCGAGTTGTCGTAGGTTTTCTTAGCATTGGCCGTAAGCGGCTTGTTCCAGAAGGCATCCTCATACTCCCAGTTGCTGAACCAGGCCTCTTCGGTGTCGGTGTACATCGACTCAAGGTTGAATGCGCCGTCGTGCGAGATGAAGCACTTGAAGCGTTTGTCGTGGTGGCCGGCCAGGTAATAGACGCTGAAGCCGCCGAAGCTGGCGCCCACTGCGCCGAGGCGGTCTTTGTCAACAAAGGGAAGGTTGGCCGCTGCGTCATCGATGGCAGAAAGGTAGTCGTTCATGCACTGGCCAGTCCAGTCGCCGCTGATTTGCTCGTTCCACTCACTGCCGAAGCCGGGCAGCCCACGCCGGTTGGGCAGCACTACGACATAGCCGTTGGCAGCCATTATCTGTATGTTCCAGCGGTAGCTCCAGAACTGGCTCACCGGGCTTTGCGGCCCACCCTCGCAGAAGAGCAGCGCGGGATACTTCTTGCTTGCGTCGAAGTGTGACGGCAGCATTATCCAGCAGAGCATATCCTTGCCGTCGGTGGTCTTAACCCAGCGTTGCTGTACCTTGCCGAGTGCGAGCTGGTCGAGTATGTGCTTGTTCTCAAAGGTTATCTGCTCCACCTTGGTCTTCTTCACGTCCTTGCCCGGCGTAACGATATAGATGTCGGTAGGCTCCGACATGCTCTGGCGCATGGCCAGCAGCTTGCCGCCGTTGTTGGCCGGGGCTATCGATACGAAGTCGTCCCAGTCGTTGGTCAACTGGCGCACCTCGCCGTTGAGGTTTGTCTGGTACATGTTGACGCAGCCATGCCACACGCCAATGAACGAGAGAGTCTTTGAGTCAGCACTCCAGCAATAGGCATCCACGTTTGAGTCGAACGACTCGGTGACATACCGCTTCTTGCCCGTAGCCAGCTCATACACACAGAGGCGGTTGCGGTCCGACTCATAGCCGTCGCGCGCCATGCTCTGCCATGCTATGTACTTGCCGTCGGGCGAGAACTGCGGATTGGTGTCGTAGCCGGGATTGTTGGCAAGGTTGGCCTCGCTGTTCACACTCTGGTCTTTCATAGTGTGGGTTGCGTCAACCGCTACAGGCTTGTATCCGTCGGGCTTGCACAGGTTGCGCGTCTGCCGTGTGGTCGTGTCATACAGATATATGTCGGCATCGGTCGATATTGCATAGTCCACGCCTGTCTTCTTGCGGCAGGTGTAGGCTATCGACTTTGAGTCGGTGCTCCAGCTTATCTGTTCCATGCCTCCAAAGGGAGCGAGGGGAGCTTCGTAGGGTTCACCTTTCATTATATCCTCACCCTCACCAATACCGTTGGCTGTCACGTCGGCCACGAAGGGGTGCTGTATGCTTTCAACGTAGTGATCCCAGTGACGGTAGTTCAGGTCGGTCACGAGCCGGCCGCTGGCCTTGGGCAGGTCGTCGGGGTTCTTCTTTATAATGTCGTTGTAGGGCAGCGACTTCACAAGCACCACCTTCTTACCGTCGGGCGAGAACTTGAAACCGTCAATGCCGAGTTTGTCGTTGGTCAGCTTCACGCGTCCGGTGCCGTCGGGATTCATCGCCCACAGTTGTCCGTCCGACAGGTAGGCTATGCGCTTGCCTGACTCAATCCATGCCGGGTCAGTCTCCGATGCCGCGCTGGTGGTCAGTTGGCGGTTGTCCTTGCCGTTTGCACCTACCACACATATCACCTGGTGGCTCTTGTTCTCCTTTACGCTGTAGTAGCCCACTTGGTAAACTATCGTCTTGCCGTCGGGCGAAGCCTCGGCAGCGGCTATGCGGCCCATTGCCCACAGTGCTTCCGGGGTCATCATGTCGCTCTTCAGCGTGATGTTGTTCTTGCCTATGGTCACTGTTTCCTGCGCCACGGCACTGCCTCCCAGCGCAAGCAAGGCGGCAGTGGCTATTGTTGCCATTCTGTTCATTGTTATTTTTATATTGTTTTTGTTTTCTGTTATGCTCCATATGCACAAAAAGGAGGCACGGAAACACAGATGGAAATTCATTCTTAGTGAATGTCAGGATTTTCCAATTGCTGTGTTTCCGTGCCTCCCGTTTTGTCGTCGCTTGACAAGAGTGTTTCTTTACCTTTATTTCTTGCCGTTCATCCGCTCGCGCTGCTTGCGCAGTTCCTCGGCCTCGCGTTGCATGGCCTCAAGCCTTGCTGCCAGTCCGCTTGCCTTCCTCGGCTTGCCCTGGTTCTCCTTGTAGCGTGCCTCAAGTATGGCAAGCAACTTGGTGTCGTTGGTTGTCTTGCGCAGCAGCCACATGATTGCCGCACTGAAGAAGAGCGACACGAAGTAGTAGAAGTTGAGTCCTGCCGAATAGTCGTTGAACATGAAGAAGAACATCAGCGGCATGAGATACATCATCCA
Source organism: Lachnospiraceae bacterium (assembly GCA_963590445.1). Lineage (GTDB taxonomy): Bacteria > Bacteroidota > Bacteroidia > Bacteroidales > Bacteroidaceae > Prevotella. The sequence goes on from CAVAPI010000073.1 coordinate 9,324, forward strand.
TTGCATCATCTTCATCTGCTCGGTCTGTTGCCCCACCATCTGGTCGCGCTGCTGGCGCATGGTTAGCATGGTGTAGAGCACGTTGGTGGCGCAGAACAGTATGCAGGTAAGGCTCAGATGGTCGCCTATGAGCCAGATGTTAGTCCCCCACTCCACTATCGGGTCGTATGTTGACAAGTCCTTTATCCACAGAAAGCTCTCGCCGCGCAACTGTATGGCGTTTGGCACGAAGTTGAACATGGCAATCCAGATGGGCATCTGTATGAGCATGGGCAGACATCCGCTCAGCGGGCTTACTCCATACTGCGAATAGAGGCTCATCATGGCCTGTTGCTTCATCATCTGGTCTTCGGGCTTGTCATACTGCTTGGTGGCTTCGTCGAGTTTCGGCTTGAGTACGCGCATCTTCGCACTGCTCATGTAGCTCTTCTTCACCAGCGGATAGGTGATGAACTTGAGCAGCATGGTTATCAGTATCAATACCACGCCCATATTGAAGCCAAGGCTTGTGAGCCAGTCGAACACGTAGATGGTGAACCAGCGGTTGATGATGCGGAACAACGGCCAACCGAGATACACGAGGCGTTGCAGCTCCAGGTCCTTGCCAAACGAGCTTTCGGCCTCCACCTTCTTCAGCAGCCGGAAGTCGTTGGGGCCTATGTACATCTCAAACTCCGTGGGCTTCGTTCCTGTAGGGTCGAAGAATGTCTTGAGTTTGGCCTCATAGTGCTTCAGATAGCCTGAGCCTTTGGCCTGTGGTATGCTTGTAAGCTGCGAGTTGGCGGCAATGTCGTCCTTGCTTATCAGCACCGCACTGAAGAACTGGTTTTTGAAAGCCACCCAATCAAGCTGTTTGTCAATGGTCTCGTCTATCTTCTCGGATGTCTCGCTCAGATAGTCTGTTCCGCCATTCTTCTCCTTATATGTAAGCGAAGCATAGCGGTTCTCAAAAGTAAAACCCTTCTCCTGCTGGCGGCAGTTCTCGTTCCACACGATGTCCATGTCCTTGCAGTTGGGCGCAAATACGCCTGACAACCCCTGTGCCCTAAGCGACACGTGCAACAGATAGTCGGCTCCAAGCGTGTAGTCGAGGCTTATAGAACCGCCATTGCCGGCATCGGCAGTCATGGTCACTGTTGTGTCGGTCTGATTGGTAGGAGTGAAGAACAGGTCGCCCGTCATTATATTGGTGCTCTTTCCGGCCAGCATAAAGTTCAAGTTCTGGTCTTTGCCGCTGAACAGCGTCACGCCGTCGGCACCGTCCTTGTCCTTGAATCCGAGTATTCTGGCTTGCCTTACCACACCACCTTTGGTGTCAAGCGTAAGCTCCACCTTGCTGTTGCGCAGCACTACCTGTCGGTTTGTGCCTGTCAGTGCCTTGTGAAACAGAGCCGTGGTATCGTCCAGTGCCGCTGCGATAGCCTGTGCCCTCTTTGCCGTTGCTTCGGTTTCCTGTGTCTTTTCGGCCTCAGCCTTTATGGCTGTGGCTATTGAGTCCTGCTTGCGTTGTGCGGCCAAGTCGGCTTCTGACGGCTGATTGAGCCACATATAGCCGAAAAGCACTGCGGCCATGAGCAAAAAGCCTATTGCTGTGTTCTTGTTCATTTC